>CABHOW010000092.1 GCA_902168225.1 uncultured Flavihumibacter sp.
CCGCTGGTGTATCTGTTGTGCCGCCAGGTGCAGTGCAGAGTAGCTATGTACGGACAGGATAAACGCTGAAAGCATCTAAGCGTGAAACCTTCCACAAGATGAGTTTACTTTTAAGGGTCGTCGAAGACTACGACGTTGATAGGCTATAGGTGTAAAACTGGTAACAGTAAAGCCAAGTAGTACTAATTGCCCGTAAGCTTTATTTTTTTATGTTATTGTTTCCTTCCCAATATGACCTTTTTAAGGTATTAGGTTTGAGGTATAAGGTATAAGCGCTGCTTCGTTACCTTCCCTCCTTACTCCTTTTCCCTTTGAACTTTTTATGGTGATTTTGCCGAGGGTGTTCACCTCTTCCCATTCCGAACAGAGAAGTTAAGCCCCTCATGGCCGATGGTACTTGCATTATGCTGGGAGAGTAGGTAGTTGCCATATTTATTAAAGCCTCGACTTTTAGTCGGGGCTTTTTTTTGCAGTATACACTCGTGTTTTTATAACACCATCTCTATATGCTCTATTCCATCCTCTAAATAAATATCACCTTCCTCCTTAAAACCAAACGACCTGTAAAAATTAAGTAAATAATATTGCGCACCAATCCGAATTGGCCCCTCTCCAAAAAGTTGTTTACAAGCTTTGATAGATTCCGCTACGAGTACTCTGCCAATACCCATACCCCTCGCAGCAGGTGAACTAACAATTCTACCAATACTCATTTCCTTATACCCCAAACCTGCTGCTATCAAGCGGGAATAAGCAAGCAACTTTTCCTCCTGATAAATGAATAAATGAAAAGCATCCAAATCTTTACCATCAGCATCTTGAAAAATGCAGTTTTGCTCTACAACAAATACTTCATTGCGTAACTTAATAGCATCGTATAATTCATAAGGACTAAGCGCTTCAAATGGTTTGTAGTAGATATTATAAATTGCCTTCATTTAATTATTTCTATTTCCGCAATTTTACGCAATTATTACGCACCTTTGCCTCCTTAATAAAATATTAGGAGATTCATGCCTAAAAAAATTGCAATTATCGGGGCTGGTCCGGCAGGTTTAACAGCTGCCTACTTACTAGGAAAGGCAAATGAAAATGTAACAGTTTTTGAAAAAGATCCTCATTATGTTGGCGGTATCTCCCGTACAGAAACTTACAAAGGGTATCACTTTGATATCGGCGGACATCGATTTTTTTCAAAAGCTAAAGAAGTGGAAGATTTCTGGACGGAAATTCTTGGTGATGAAATGCTCGAACGCCCCAGAAGTTCGCGTATTTATTATAATAAAAAATTCTTTTCTTACCCCCTGGTTGCTTTTGAAGCACTTACCAAATTAGGTGTGTGGGAAAGCGGTTTGTGTGTACTTAGTTATATGCGCGCAAAATTATTCCCCGTTAAAAATCCTACAAATTTTGAAGACTGGGTAGTAAATCAATTCGGTCGCCGACTTTTCAATATTTTTTTTAAAACCTATACAGAAAAAGTTTGGGGAATTCCTTGTAAAGAGATCTCCGCCGATTGGGCTGCACAACGTATCAAAGGCCTCTCGCTAAGTAGCGCCATATGGAATGCAATTTTTAAAGCCAAACCAACAAGCAAAGACCAAGTTATTAAAACACTGATCGATTCGTTCCGTTACCCAAAAATGGGTCCGGGTATGATGTGGGAAGTTTGTACCCTGAAAAGTAAAAAAATGGGAGTACAGATTGAAATGAATTGCGCCGTAAAAGATATTCAACTCAATGATACTACCTGGACTGTTCACACAAGTGATAACAGAACTTTTGATGGGTTCGATTATGTGTTAAGTACCGCACCCATGCGCGAATTGGTTACATCAGTAACACCTACTTTTCCACAACAAGCTTTTGATTCAGCAAAACATTTAGAATACCGCGATTTTCTGACTGTTGTTCTGATTTGTAAAGATGAAGACGCTTTTCATGATAACTGGATTTATATACATGATCCGAGCGTAAAAGTAGGACGTATCCAAAACTTTAAATCCTGGAGCCCCTATATGGTTCCGGACCCTGAAATGGCCTGCTATGGATTAGAATATTTTTGTTTTGAAGGAGATGGTTTGTGGACTTCCTCCGATGCAGATCTTATTGCATTAGCTACCAAAGAAATCAATCAAATCGGACTTACACACCCCGAAGCAGTTGTTGATGGCTATGTTGTACGGCAACCCAAAGCATACCCTGTATATGATCAAACCTATAAAGAGAAAGTAAATGATGTGCGTGAGGCTTTGAAAGCATACCCGGGTTTGTATCTGATCGGTAGAAATGGTATGCATAAATATAATAACCAAGATCATAGTATGATGACAGCTATGCTGGCGGCTAAAAATATTATTGCCGGAAAAGAAATCTATGATTTATGGGATGTAAATGAAGATGCCGAATACCACGAAGGAGGGGAAAGAGGAGCAGAGGAATTGAAGAAAGTAGAAGGAAGAATGGTACCACAGAAAAAGAATTCATAATTCATAATGATACTTCCCTTTCCAACGTGCAGCAAGAAATTTCAGTAACTCTTGTTCTCTCGCATTATTCCCGGGCATATAGAAATTTGTATTTTTTATCTCATCGGGTAGGTATTCCTGATCTAAAAAATTTCCCTCTCCTAAATGGGAGTACCGATAATCTTTACCGTAATCCATTTGCTTCATCAATTTAGTAGGTGCATTTCGCAAATGCAAGGGTACCGGTAAATCGCCATACCGCTGAACCGCTTGCTGGGCTTTACCTATAGCTTCATAAGCTGCGTTACTTTTGGGAGAAGAAGCCAAGTAAGTTGCACATTGAGATAATATGATGCTACCTTCCGGATAACCAATTTTACTTACGGCATCGAATGTAGCATTAGCTAATAATAAAGCATTTGGATTAGCATTGCCTATATCTTCACTGGCAAGTATCAGCATTCTACGTGCTATGAATTTGATATCCTCTCCCCCCTCAATCATACGTGCCAGCCAATAAACGGCTCCATTAGGATCACTACCCCTAATACTCTTTATAAAAGCAGAAATAATATCATAATGTTGTTCGCCACTCTTGTCGTATAACGCAATTTTCTTCTGGGCTATATCCATCACTACCTTATCGGTAATAGTGGTATTACCCGATTCAACAATAATCTCTAATAAATTCAATAGCTTTCTACCATCTCCACCACTGATAGCAATCAATGCTGATGTTTCTTTTAAAACGATTTTTTGTTTTTGCAATATCTCATCACGCTCAATAGCGTTTTCTAGTAATTGAATCAGTTTTTCTTCTGATAAAGCTTTCAACACATATACCTGACACCTGCTCAGTAAAGCACTATTTACTTCAAAAGAAGGATTTTCGGTAGTGGCACCTATCAACCTGATAATACCTTTTTCTACTGCGCCAAGCAAAGCATCTTGCTGGGATTTATTGAATCGATGTATTTCATCAATAAATAAAACAGCTCCGTTGAGTTGTTTGGCTTTGTCGATCACATCTCGTACTTCCTTCACCCCACTACTGATGGCGCTAAGCTGAAAGTAATGCATACCAAGGCTTTCAGCAATTATTTGTGCAATAGTAGTTTTACCGACTCCGGGTGGGCCCCATAAAATCATCGAATGAATAGACCGTTGTTGTAGCGCTTTACGAAGAATACCCCCTTCACCGGTAATATGCTCCTGACCAATTACTTGATCTAGTGTTGTAGGCCTTATTCTTTCTGCAAGGGGGGTCATTGTAGTTTATTGTGAATGTTGAAGTTAATAAAATAGTCGGTAAGCATGTCCGTGAGTCCGAAAGTCCGTTTATAATGTTTGACTGACTTACCGACTACCCGACTTCCGGACTTTCTTATTGACTTCTACGAAAACTTTGTAATTCGTGCTAACAGTGTAGTTCCAAAACCCAGCAAAGCAATCAAGGAAAATGACCACTGTAAACCTAGTAATTCGGCAATAAATCCGATTAGTGGCGGCCCAATTAGAAATCCTAAAAAACCGATACTTGAAACTGCTGCTAAAGCCATGCCTGCATTCATTGTTGTTGATTTACCTGCCTGGCTGTACACTAGCGGTACTACAGATGATACACCGATACCTACTAATAAAAACCCGATTGTTGCAGGAACTAAATAGGGTAATATAACAGCAATTAATAATCCGGTTGCTATTACAATACCACTCATTTGCAATATAAATTTCTTACCAAATTGGGTTACCAAGCGATCTCCTAAAAATCTTCCTCCTGCCATGGTACTCATGAAAGCTGCATAACCGAGTGTAGTAAGATTTTTAGGCACTTGTATAATTTTCTGAAAATAAATGCCACTCCAATCGAACATGGTTCCTTCTGCAGCCATACAACAAAAAGCAATCAAACCAAGCTTTAATAAATTGGCATCAGGCTTTGCGAATATGGGTTGATCGGGGTGCTGGGTATCTTTGGGTAAAATATATTTTTGAGAAAAAAGAGCCATACACATCATTACTGAAGCGATGCCTATAAAATGTTGATAAGGGTCAAATCCTTGTGATATCAAGATAGTACCTACAGCCGCACCTGTAAAACCGGCTAAGCTCCATACACCGTGAAATGTAGCCATGATAGACCGATTGTACAGTTTCTCTACACCCACTGCTTGTGTATTAACAGAAATATTCATCATATTTCCAAAAAGACCAAAAAAGAAAAGAGTGGTTATAATTATTGGAACTGTATTACAAAAACCTAAACAAATCAATATAGTTGGATAGATCAGGCCACTCAAAGTAGCTACTTTCCTGCTCCCTAACTTTGATACTAACCAACCTGATAAGGGCAGGCTACACATAGATCCGATGGGCAAGGCAAAAAGAACAGCGCCTAAAGCCCCTTCGTGCAAATTCAATGCTCTGCTGATATCGGGTATTCGGCTGGCCCAACTGGCAAAACAGATTCCTGCAATAAAGAAAAAAGCAGCAACGGCAAATCGATAGGTTCTAGGTTGATGAGCTATACTATTCATTCCTCCAAAAATATCGCAAACACGCCACTTTACGCATTTGGATTATATTTGCAGCCCTATTAATTAATAAAAAAGCGTCATGTATCGTACGAATACCTGTGGTGAGTTAAGAAAAGAGAATATCGGGTCAACCGTAACCCTGGCAGGATGGGTTCAAACAGTTAGGAAATTCGGGGCTATTACTTTTGTAGACTTGAGAGATCGTTATGGTATTACACAACTGTTATTTGGAGAGTCATTGAATACAAAGTTGGAAGAACAACCAATAGGTAGAGAATATGTGCTACAGGTGGTAGGAACTGTTACAGAAAGAAGTAATAAGAATCTGCATATTCCTACAGGTGAAATAGAAATTAATGTTACTTCATTTTCAATTTTAAATAAGTCTGCCGTTCCGCCGTTCACCATTCAGGATGATACAGATGGTGGAGATGATTTGCGAATGAAATATCGTTTTTTAGATCTGCGAAGAAATGCAGTAAAGAAAAATTTAGAATTACGCTATGCAGTGAATCGTTCGGTTCGTAATTATATGCATGAAAATTCATTCATGGATATTGAAACGCCATTCCTCATTAAATCTACTCCTGAAGGCGCACGTGATTTTGTGGTGCCCTCCAGAATGAACCCCGGGCAATTTTATGCACTTCCTCAATCGCCACAAACTTTCAAGCAACTATTGATGGTGAGTGGTTACGATCGCTACTATCAAATTGTAAAATGTTTTAGGGATGAAGACCTACGCGCCGATCGCCAACCTGAGTTTACGCAGATAGACTGTGAAATGACTTTTGTAGAGCAAGAAGATATTTTGAATATGTTTGAAGGTTTGGTAAAGCGTGTTTTCAAAGATGTAAAAAATATAGACTATACCGATAGGGTAGAGCGCATGACCTGGGAAGATGCGATGTGGCAATACGGAAATGATAAACCCGATATTCGTTATGGTATGCAAGTACTCAACCTAAAATCGGCATTTCGAAAAGAAGCAAAAATTATTGCGACGGGGGAATTGATCAATGGCGCAGGGTTTGGAGTATTTGATAATGCGGAGACGGTTTTGGCGATAGCTGTACCGGGTTGTGCAGAATATACCCGTAAACAAACAGATGAGCTTACTGAATGGGTTAAACGTCCGCAAATAGGTATGCAAGGTCTTGTTTATATTAAGTGTAATGTAGATGGTACCTATAAGAGTAGTGTAGATAAATTTTACAGTGAAGAAAAATTGAAAGCTATTGCAGATGCAGCAGGTGCAGTAGCCGGTGATTTAGTATTGATATTAGCAGGCAGAGAAGAACGAACCAGAAAAGCGATCAGTGATCTTCGTTTAGAGCTCGGAAAACGTTTGGGATTGCGTAAGGATAATGAATTCAAGTTATTATGGGTACTCGATTTTCCACTGTTTGAATATGCAGAAGATGAAAATCGTTGGGTAGCGCGTCACCATCCGTTTACTTCGCCAAAGCCTGAGCACATAGAAGTAATGATCAATAACAATCCTGCTATTGAAAATGCCGATAAATATTTAGAACATCCCTATTCTAATATTAAAGCCAATGCCTATGATTTGGTATTAAATGGAAATGAAATTGGGGGAGGATCTATTCGTATTTATCAACGCTCGCTTCAGGAAAAAATGTTTGCTGCTTTGGGTATGAGTGAAGAAGAAGCGCTTCATAAATTTGGTTTCTTATTAGGTGCATTTGAATACGGCGCTCCTCCACATGGTGGTATAGCTTTTGGTTTCGACAGGCTTTGTTCTATTCTTGGTGGAAGTGAAAGTATCCGTGATTTTATTGCATTCCCTAAAAATAATAGTGGGCGCGATAATGCTCGATGCACCCAGTACTATTGATGATAAGCAATTCGAGGAATTGCAGATAAAATTGGATTTGAAATAATTCCTGTAAATTCTATTTGGTTGCCACAAAAACATATACATTATAAAATTATGTATATGTTTTTTTCACTCCAATTCCTTTGTTTTTATGTATATTAGGTTATGGAGATAGAAAAATTATTTCAAGCCTATGCAATAAAATCGGGTATATGGGATGAAATGAAAGAAAATAATCATATTCGTTCCACTTACCAACATATATTTAAAGCGCTAAGCAAGCTAAGTTTAGAACAACTGCAACGAAAACATCAGTTAGCGGCTGAGTTGTTCATGAGTCAGGGAATTACTTTTACGGTATATAATGATAATGAAGGTATTGAACGAATTTTCCCATTCGATATCATTCCACGTATCATAACAGCAGCAGAATGGCAGCATATTGAATCGGGGATTAAGCAACGCCTGAAAGCCTTAAATCTTTTTCTGAAAGATATTTATAGTGATCAACAAATTCTTAAGGACAATATTTTACCCGCTCCTTTAATTGCGTCATGCCCGCATTTTACACACCAAGTACATGGCATTAAAGTACCACATGATATTTATGTACATATAGCCGGTATCGATTTAATACGTGGAGAAGATGGTACTTTTTATATTTTAGAAGATAATTTAAGAACGCCATCAGGAGTTTCTTATATGCTCGAAAACAGAGAAGTTACCAAGCGTATTTTTCCTGATTTATTAGCAGGCAATAGCGTTAGAATGGTGAACCAGTATCCGCTGGTGCTCTACGACAATTTAGTGGCATTATCTCCCCGGCAAATCAGTAATCCGGTAGTGGTATTACTTACACCGGGAGTATATAATTCGGCTTATTTTGAACATACATTTCTAGCCCGACAAATGGGTATTCAATTGGTAGAGGGAAGAGATTTGTTGGTAGATAATCAGAAAGTGTATATGAAAACAACCGATGGGTTGAAGCAGGTTGATGTTATTTACAGAAGGGTAGATGATGAGTTTTTAGATCCTCTGGTATTCAAGCCCGATAGCGCCTTAGGAGTACCGGGTTTAATAAGTGCCTATCATAAAGGAAATGTAGCCATTGTTAATGCATTGGGTAACGGAGTGGCAGACGATAAAGCCGTGTACGCTTATGTACCGCAAATGATCAAATACTATTTGAATGAAGAACCCATTCTTCCCAATGTTCCTACATATCAAATGGAAAAAGAAGCAGAAAGAGAATACGTATTCAGACATATAGAAAAAATGGTAATCAAAGAAACAAACCAATCGGGCGGGTATGGGTTGGTTATGGGTAATAGTGCATCTGAAGAATTGTTGGAAAAAACAAAAATGGCCATCTCTGCAAATCCGAGAAATTTTATTGCTCAGCCGATTATTCCTTTATCAACAGTTCCCTGTTTACTAGACGGTACTTTACAAGCGAGGCATGTAGATCTTCGCCCTTATGCGTTATGCGGCCCGAAAGGTATTGATATTGTGCCAGGAGGCTTAACACGCGTTGCACTTCGAGAAGGTTCTTTGGTAGTAAATTCATCTCAGGGTGGCGGTAGTAAAGATACCTGGGTAATTGATCAACCTATTTCAAACTATTAACCTAAACTTATGCTCAGTAGAATAGCAGATTCATTATACTGGCTACAACGTTATATGGAAAGAACAGATGGTATGCTGCGATTGTTAAAAACCAGCTATATCCTTTCTTTTGATAAGGTACAAGCAGGCGGGATGAGCTGGCAGCCTGCTTTAGAAATTTTCACTTCCTTAGACGAAGAGAAAATAAACAGTTTAGAAGCAAATGAGTCCGCGGCATTAGAATACCTTATACTCAGTCCTCATAATAATAACTCCTTACGTTCTATCATTACCCGCGCAAGAGAGAATGCACGTGGTGTACAGGATCAGATTACCAAAGAAGTATGGGAACAAGTAAACCATATTTATCATTTGGTAAATAATAGTACCCTTAGTACCAGACTTAATAGTGCAGATGCCATAACTGTTTTAGATGAGTTGATCGCAGCGAGTGACCAATACATCGGAATTTCGGATAGTACCATGCCAAGAGGTAAAGGGTGGAATTATATGAACTTGGGAAAGTTTACAGAACGTTGTTTACTTACCGTGGAGTATGTACATAATTTTTATCGCAGAATCAACTATAGTTTAAAAAACGAGCAAGACATTATATTCTGGAGAAATCTATTATTGGCATTATCGGGTTATGAATTACACTTAAAGAATTACAATAATCAAGATCATAATCGGAATGTAGCGAAGCAGGTATTATTTGATCATTATTTCCCTAGATCTTTATATTATTCTTTGGATAGAGCTAATAAATATTTACTCGATATTACCAATGATAATGCTGCTGAAGGAACAGATATGTTGAAAAGATCTTTCGGCCGTGTTGCCAGTCAGGTTAAATTTGCAGACCTAACAGCTATTGAACAGACGGGTTTGGAAACTTATTTGCAAATGATAAGAAGAGAACTTAATGAGTTTAGTAGTTTATTTGGCAAAACCTATTTCTCTTATGCTTAATACATATTGATGTCTGTTTTTAAGATTCACCACATTACTAAATACGAGTATGAGCGCCCTGTTAAAGAGAGTATAAATGAAATAAAGATTTATCCACTCGCGGTTCCCTCCCAGCAATTAATTGATCACCAAATTGCGATTACCGGTGATCCGGATATTTTTGAATTTGTAGATTATTGGGGTAATAAAACGGGTAATTTTACGATCACTAACCCACACCAAACACTTATTATAGAAAGTAAACTTACTGTTGCAACTAAACCCTTTGCAAAAGAAGATCTACCCCAAGTAATCGTTTCAAATTATACATACGATTCTCAGCAGCTTCAATTGTTACAATATGTGAGCCCCGAATTTATTAAACAAGAGGATTGGCTTACGCAATGTGTGAATGATCTTTATAGTGCTGATAAAACTTTGGTATCACTTATTTTTGATTGTAATGAATATATCTTTAACCATTTTCGATATATAAAAGGGATTACCACAATCGAAACTACCGTAGATGAAATTATCGCACAAAAAGCCGGTGTTTGTCAAGATTTTTCACATGTATTATTGTCGCTTCTTCGTAGAATGAATATTCCAGCTCGTTATGTGAGCGGATACATTTGCCCGAATAAAAACGGTATGCGGGGTGAGGGGGCTACGCATGCATGGGTAGAAGCTTATATCCCCGATTATGGTTGGGTAGGAATAGACCCTACCAATAACTGTTGGGCAGGTAGCCATCATGTAAAACTAGCAGTAGGAAGGGATTTCAAAGATTGTACCCCTGTTAAAGGAACTTTTAAGGGGATCTCTAAGCAATTATTATCTGTTTACGTATCTGTTGGATATGAGGATGGTGTTGTGTTTGAAGAAATGAATAATGTGAAAATGGAAAAAATGGCTGATACGGATACCCCCAATTTATTTAATAACTTCGCTGCACAACAACAGTAATATGCTACTTATTTATAGAATTTTTAGTTTTTTAATGATACCTATCGCATTAATTTTTGGATTGATGGGTATCATTATCTTTTTTATGGCGATAAGTACAAATCCCGCGTTTTTATTAATGGCTTTTGTACTTATTTGCTACACAATTTATTGTTTTACAAGTTTACAGTTTCTGATAAAAGTAATCATACAACAAAATACAGTCAGAAGCAGTCTGAAAGATTGGATCAAAGTGAATGCTTATGGCACCGCATTTATTTCTATCATGTTTTTACTAAGCGCCTTGCAAAGTTTTACTACCAGTGATATAATATTAAGACAGCAACTGGGTAATATGCTAGAACCTCAACCACAACTTGGTAAGCAAATTTCAGTTGATGTTTTGTTTAGCATGTTCAAAGGGGTATCTACTTTTCTATTAATAGCAGGTAGTATTAGCCTTACACATGTTTTTATGAGCTTTACATTATTGCGCCAATACTCCTCAAAATTTATTACGCACTAAAACTTATCTGTTTTCGAAGGTACAACTGCCCCAATAGCTTTGCCACTGCGCTTTAGCGTCATCCATTATGCGCTCCATATAAACAGCACTTACCATTATTTTTCCATTTATTTTCGATAACAAAATTTTACCGTTACTATCAGTTCTTAGCTCCTGCATCGAAACTTTTGCAAAGTTTAATTTTGACCAAATTTTTATGATATAATTCGGTAAAGGTTTTCCCTTAAATAAAATTAAGAAAGGAATTTTTTTATCTTTTGTTTCCTGATACGGATTTTTCAATGGAATAATATCTAAGGGAAGGCTTGTAGGTTTTGTGCATGCATCTGTTAAAGTATTCCCTACCTGTAAAATTGTTTTTACACTTCTTTGGTAGTATTCATTACTGTTCTTATTTTCTTCATTATACTTTTTTCTTTCAGCTTTTATGTACTGTAAGCCATCTTCCTCTAAATAGGCATTAAACTTTTTTGGATCAAGGCTGATAAACGAATTGGTACTATTAAAGTAGATCATATTGGTTCCTTCCTTTGATAAAAAAAGTTTTAACGAATCGCCGGGTGTTAGACTTAAACTGTCTTTTAAATCGATTGCCTGGCCTGAAGGGGTAACATGTATTAGTTGAATAATACGGCTTTTATCCCCCTTCCAATTCTCACCCATAAACCCTTCTCCAACTGAAAATTTTATAACAGCAATTTCATTTTTTGTATAAAAGAAACGCTGTGGAGATAACCAAAATTCATGTGCAATACCTGCAAAAAAGAAAAATACAAATGCCAATAAAAAAATATATTTCTGTTTCATAACTACTTATAAAGTAAAGGCCCCCTTTTTCAAGCCATTAAAAATACGGATACAATTTTTGCTTTTGCCCTTCAATCCCTACTTTTGCGCCAGTTTATAGTGTTTATCATAAAAAAAGTATATGGCAACAACATCAGATATTAGCAGGGGAATGATTATTAAGCTCGATGGCAGCTTATATTCTGTGGTAGAATTTGGAGAAAACAAAACGGCTCGTGCGGCAGCTAAAGTATGGGCTAAGTTAAAAGGTGTGGATAATAAACGTTCTATCGAAAAAACCTGGAATAGTGGCGAAAACATATTTCCGGTAAGGGTAGAAAAGAAGGCATTCCAGTTTTTATATAAAGACGATAGCGGGTATAACCTGATGAATAATGAGACTTTTGAGCAAATAGCACTCGCAGAAGATATGATTGATGCGCCCCAATTTTTGAAGGATGGATCAGAGGTTTTTGTATTTATCAATACAGAAACAGAACAGCCAATTGGCGCAGAATTACCGGAGAAAATTGTAATGCAAATTACCTACTGTGAACCCGGATTGAAGGGAGATACCGCTACAAGAGCACTGAAAGCTGCTACGGTTGAAACCGGAGCTACGGTTATGGTGCCTTTATTTGTTGATCAGGGTGAATTAATACGTATCAACACGAAAACAGGAGATTACGTAGAACGCGTAAAAGAATAAACTAATCAAAAACCCGGATTTCCGGGTTTTTGTATTTTTTGCCTTTTTTGGTAAAAAATGGCTATTTTGCCCTTCCATTTCACCAAATCTAACTGATTTTACCCCTAAAATTGCCATTTATGGACTTAAAGCAAATCCACGAATTAATCAAAATCATCAACAAAAGTAATATTGGAGAAATAAGTATTGAGGACAAAGACGGTAAGGTTACGATCAAACAAAAAGAAGATGCTCCAGTTACGGTTGCTGCACCTGTTCATCAAGTTTACACTGCTACAGCCGCCCCGGCACCGGTTGCTGCTCCAGCCCCCTCAACCCCGGCATCTGCCGCTCCTGCTGCCCCTAAAGCAGATAATTTTATCACTATCAAAAGTCCCATGATCGGAACTTTTTATCGCCGCCCGGCACCGGATAAACCTTTACTGGCAGATGTAGGAACTGAAGTGTCTCCCGGTAAAGTGGTTTGTATTATTGAGGCAATGAAATTATTTAATGAAATTGAAAGTGAGGTAAAAGGTACTATTGTAAAAGTATTGGTGGAAGATGCCAGTCCTGTTGAATACGACCAGCCTCTATTCTTAGTTGAGCCTGCCTAGTCGTTAATCGATTTCATTATCAAAAAATTAAGCATGTTTAAGAAGATACTGATTGCAAACAGAGGTGAAATTGCTTTGCGGGTAATTCGTACCTGTAAAGAAATGGGTATTAAAACAGTGGCTGTTTATTCAACCGCCGATAAAGAAAGTTTACACGTAAAATTTGCTGATGAAGCAGTATGTATTGGTAAGCCACAAAGTGCCGATTCTTATTTGAATATAGCTCATATTATGGCAGCTGCAGAAATCACCAATGCAGATGCTGTTCATCCGGGTTATGGCTTTCTTGCAGAGAATGCTAAATTTTCCCAGATTTGTGCCGATCATGGTATTAAGTTTATTGGTCCAACTCCTGAAATGATCAATAAAATGGGAGATAAGATCACTGCAAAAGAAACCATGATCAAAGCAGGGGTTCCTGTTGTACCCGGGGGGCAAGGATTATTAGAGAGTGTAGAACAAGCCAAATCATTAGCTAAAGAAGTAGGTTATCCGGTGATATTAAAAGCTACGGCCGGAGGTGGTGGTAAAGGTATGCGTGTTGTTTGGGAAGAAGGTGAAATGGAAAAAGCATATACCACTGCTAAGATGGAAGCTGCTGCTTCTTTTAAAAATGATGGGGTTTATATGGAGAAATTTGTAGAAGAACCCCGGCATATAGAAATACAGGTAGCAGGTGATCAATATGGCAATGTTTGTCACCTAAGTGAGAGAGATTGCTCTATTCAACGTCGCCACCAAAAATTGGTAGAGGAATCACCTTCACCATTCATGACCCCGGAATTAAGGGCGAGAATGGGGGAAGCTGCTATTAAAGCTGCTTCGGCTATTAATTATGAAAGTGTTGGTACCATAGAGTTTCTAGTGGATAAACACCGCAATTTCTACTTTATGGAAATGAATACCAGAATACAAGTAGAACATTGTGTTACAGAAGAAGTGGTAAGCTTTGATTTAATTAAAGAGCAAATTAAAATCGCTGCCGGAGATAAGATTTCAGGAAAAAATTATGAGCCTACTATGCATGCTATTGAATGCAGAATCAATGCAGAAGATCCATACAATGATTTTAGACCTTCACCGGGCAAAATTACTACTTTATTTACTCCCGGCGGACATGGTGTTCGGGTAGATAGTCATGTTTATGCAGGATATGTAATTCCTCCGTATTACGATTCTATGATTGGGAAACTCATTACTGTTGCGCAAACCAGAGAGGAAGCTATAGATACTATGTACAGAGCGTTAAGTGAATATGTTATTGAAGGAGTGAAAACTACCATTCCCTTTCACTTGCAATTAATGCGGAATGAAGATTTTCGTAAAGGAAATTTCACAACTAAGTTCTTAGAGAGTTTTACAATGAAATAAGTATAACGGATTGGTAAGCATTAAAAATCCCCCAACAGTACTGTAAAGGGGATTTTTTTATGGGGGATATGAAACGAGAATTAACCGCGAGGACCTCTATTATTGCGCATTTCATCTAAGTATTGGTTCACTGCTTTAACTTGATCTTCAGTGAGGGGAATAGCTTTGAATTTCTTAGTGCGCTCCTCGGCAACTTCTTTCATTTTCTTTTCGCGCTCTTCCGGGCTCAAATCGCGCATACCACGCATCTGACCCTGAGACCATACCATCGTTTCGATTACTTTATCGGCTTGAGCATCTGTGATTTTAGTTTTCTCGATAAGACTAGGCTTCACACGTTGCTTCATCATTTCAATCATTTGCTCCGGACTGGGAGGGCCTTGTTGCGCAGATACTTGACTAACTGATATGGCAAATACTACGGTTAAGAAGAGAAGAACCTTTTACATATTTATAGCTTTTAAATAGATAATAATAGTATCGATATAAAAATAGTGGATTCCCAGAATCCACTATTTTTATATCGGTCAAAGTCTGTCTATATCGGTCTAATCAGACCAAAAATCTACGAAATAGCAAACCTCATTTTTTTACCGCAGGAATAGCATTTCTCGGTATTTTGGCAGCGTCCAATATTCGTCATCAACCAAATGCTCTAGTTTATCTACATGATAACGAATATCATCAAAGAAAGCAGCTTTTACTTGGCTTTCATAAGCAATAGCTTTGGTTCTGGTATCGCTTATATTATTTACAATTTTTCTAGCTTCTACCATATCATGTACTTTGCTATGAATGATTTGAATATGATCACTTACTTCCTTAAGTATTGTAAGCTGACTTTTATAGGCTGATTCCTGCAGGCCTGCAGCTTTTAAACCGTTTACGTTATGGAGTAGTTCATTCTGATACTTTATAGCGGCAGGTAAAATATGGTTGATCGCTAAATCTCCCATAATACGTGCTTCTATCTGTACTTTTTTAATGTATTTCTCTAATTCAATTTCATGACGTGCTTCTAATTCGGAGTGACTATACACACCATTAGATTCAAACAGTTTTTTAGCTTTTTCTGTAACCATGGCATCCAAAGCCACAGGGGTTGTTTTCAAATTTGGTAAGCCTCTGCGTTCAGCCTCATGATGCCATTCATCGCTATACCCATCTCCTTCAAATAATACTTTTTTACTTTCAACAATATATTTTTGGATCACATGCATGATTGCAATTTCTTTCTTGTCGCCCTTTTCAATCAAAGCATCTACATCGGCTTTGAATTGTTTTAGGGTATCGGCCACAATTGTATTCACTACTGTCATGGCATTTGCGCAGTTTGCAGAAGAGCCTACTGCACGGAATTCGAATTTATTACCTGTGAAAGCAAATGGTGAAGTTCTATTACGATCCGTATTATCAAGCATCAACTCCGGAATACTTCTATGAAGGTCTAGTTTTAAAATGGCTTCATCTTGTTCATCAAATTTGGTACCCACTCTGGTTTCAACATCGGCCAACACTTTTGAAAGATATTGCCCAACAAATACAGAAATAATCGCCGGTGGTGCTTCATTGGCCCCTAATCGGTGATCATTGGGTGCAGAGGCAATAGCAGCACGCATAATATCTGCATGATCATGAACCGCTTTAATGGTATTCACAAAAAATGTGAGGAACATTAAATTTGTTTTGGGAGTTTTGCCGGGTGCTAACAAGTTTACACCTGTATCTGTAGCCATACTCCAGTTATTATGTTTACCGCTTCCATTGATCCCGGCAAACGGTTTCTCGTGAAGTAATACAACGAGTCTATGGCGTTTAGCTACACGCGTCATAACATCCATTAAAAGGGTATTATGATCAACAGCAATATTTACTTCTTCAAATATTGGTGCACACTCAAACTGAGCAGGTGCAACTTCATTATGGCGAGTGCGAAGTGGGATACCAAGTTTGTAAGATTCATTTTCGAAGTCGCGCATAAAAGCATATACACGTTCGGGGATAGAACCAAAGTAATGATCTTCTAATTGCTGACCTTTGGCAGGTGCTGCACCGTAAACCGTTCTGCCACTTTGAATTAAATCTGGGCGAGCATTGGCAAGTGCTTCATCAATAACAAAATATTCTTGTTCCCAACCTAGGGTGGCGGTTACTTTAGTTACATTTTTATCAAAATAATTACAAACGTCAACTGCCGCTTTGTTGAGTGATTCCAAAGCTTTTAATAAAGGTGCTTTATAGTCTAATGAGTCACCTGTGTATGAAACAAAAATTGTTGGAATACATAAAGTTTTGCCTTTTCCAATTTCTATGATGAAAGCAGGAGAGGAGGGATCCCATGCAGTATAACCTCTTGCTTCAAAAGTTGCTCTTAAACCACCACTTGGGAAAGAAGAGGCATCCGGCTCTTGTTGAATTAAAGCGGCCCCATCAAATTCTTCAATGGCAGTGCCATCACTTTTTATCGTAAAGAAAGAATCATGTTTTTCAGCTGTAGTACCGGTTAGTGGCTGAAACCAGTGTGTGAAATGGGTAACACCTTTACTTTCTGCCCATGCCCGAATACCGTTTGCTATTTGATTAGCGACAGTACGATCAATTTTTTTACCACCTCTAATACTAGTTGTTAAACTTTTATACCCCTCGTCGCTTAAATACTCACGAGCGGTTTTTAGGGTAAATACATTCTCACCAAATATAGCGGTGATTTTAGCTCCTGAACTGGGCGATAATGTATCGCTTTCCTTAGAAATGCCGCTAATGGCATTAAAACGTAAAGACATATGTAAATCATTTTTAGAAGTCCAAAATAAAGCTAAAAGATAATAAGGTGGTAAAAAAATCCGATTTAAATTGCCGATTAGAGCATTTTTTGTTAATAAATTTAAATATATAATTATATTT
>CABHOW010000093.1 GCA_902168225.1 uncultured Flavihumibacter sp.
TTGTAACACTGGGAATGGCATTGCCGGTTTTTAGCAAGGCTCAAAAACAAAAAGTAAAAGCAGCAGCTATTAATGAAATGGTTGCCACGGCTTCCACCAATGCCGTAAGTACCAGCATACAAGCTAAAGTACAAGCAGCGCTGGGAGAGTATGAACGCTATGCTAAAGCAACAGATTATTATCAGCAAATAGGTAAGAAGCAGGCAGAAGTGCTAATTAATACAGCTAATCTAAATTATAAAAACGGACAAATTGGCTATATCGAATGGGGAACATTGATCAATCAATCTTTACAAATCAATATGCAGCAATTAGAAGCCATTAAAATGCTAAATCTAACTGCTGCTGAATTACATTACTTACTTAATTATTAAAAATATGAAGTACTTATATATCTTATTTTTTAGTGTCGTGATGATCGCTTGTAAAAGCAAAACAAATACATCATCGGGTGATATAAAAAAGGAAATAATAAAAAAGACAAACGACAGCTTGGTAACACTTACGGCTGCTCAAAGAAACCAGGCTGCTTTACAAATTAGCAAACCAATAGAAGCAGTGATACAGGAAGTGATTAAAGTGAATGGGTTGGTAGATGTGCCACCACAAAGTATGGTATCTGTTAGTTTCCCGTTAGGTGGATATCTTAAAAAATCGCATTTACTTCCCGGTATTAGTGTAAAAAAAGGGGAGGTGATCGCAGAAATGGAAGATAAAAGTTATGTGGAGCTGCAGCAAGAATATTTAGTTGATAAAGCGAAGATGGAATATCTCGCAATCGATGTACAGCGACAAAAAGAATTGAGCGATCAGGAAGCTACAAGCAAAAAAAGCTATCAGCAGGTATTAAGCGAGTACAAATCGGTACAGGTAATGGTAAAATCTTTCGAAGAAAAGCTTCGCATTATCGGTATTGACCCACAAAAACTGACAGTGAATAACATTTCTCGAACAGTAGCTGTTCGCTCACCTATTACTGGGTTTGTTACCAAAGTAAATGTAAATATTGGGAAATATGTGAACCCCGCAGATGTACTATTCGAATTAGTTAATCCCGATGATATTCATGCCGCATTAACTGTTTTCGAAAAAGATATTGCGCGTATTCAGAAAGGGATGAATGGTTTCGTAACGCTTGCCAATCAGCCAAATAAGAAATATGAAGTGGAAGTGATATTGGTTACGAAAAATGTGGATGAAGCAAGAACCGGGCTTGTACATTGCCATTTTGAAAAACCCAATCATGAGCTATTACCGGGTATGTTTTTAAGTGGTGAGTTTATGGAAAATGCCAGTAAACAAATAGCTATACCCGAAGAGGCATTAGTGCATTATGCGGGTAAGGATTATGTATTTATAGCAAAAACGGATAGTAGTTTTGAATTAACGCCTGTTGAGGCCGGTGTAAAACAAAACGGATTAGTTGGCGTAAGATCTGCAGGTAAAGATTGGCTAGATAAAAAAATTGTTACTAAAAATGCTTTTATGTTGTTAGGGATGTTGAAAAATAAGGGGGAGGATGAGTAGTCAAGCAATTATTTCCCTAAATTGTATAAATAAAAGTGGTAATAACCACACTTATAACAATTAATTCAAAACAATCAACTATGCCATCTATCAATCCCTACCTCCATTTCAACGGAAATGCAGAAGAAGCTTTTAGTTTTTATAAATCTGTTTTTGGGGGCGAATTCACTATGGTTGTGAGGTTTAAAGACATGCCCGCTAATCCGGAATACCCTTTTCCTGAAGCAGAGGCCGATAAAATAATGCATATTACCCTGCCTATTGGCGATCATAATGTGCTGATGGCAAGTGACACCCCATCTTTTATGGGAACACATAATGAAAAAGAAACCAGAAGTAAAATTTTTATTAGTGCAAGAAGTAAAGAAGAAGCGGATAAAATATATACAGGGCTTTCAGTAGGTGGAGAAATTGAAGTACCCATAGCAGATAGTGCGTGGGGGTCTTATTTTGGCATGCTTAGAGACAAATATGGGATAGAGTGGATGATAGATTTTAATTTGGGATTCCAAGTATAAATCAATTAGGATTATACAGATAATTCACTCACCCCATAAAACCCCGCTAACTTCTGAATAACCTGCTCTACAATAGCATCTGGACAACTAGCACCACTGGTTATTAAAATACGCGCAGGAATTGCTTGTGGCAAATAGTTATCGATATAACTCACTTCTTTAGTACGCCAATTGCAATGTTCAATAGTATTTTCATTGATTAGTTTATCTGCGGCATCAATAAAATAGGTAGGTAATTTTGCTTCGCATAGTTCTACCAGGTGAGAACTATTACTGCTGTTTTTCCCGCCAATTACCAGAGCAATATCTGCTGGTGTTTCCAACATTCCTACCACCGCAGACTGATTATCATTTGTGGCATAGCAAAGTGTATCCCGGGTATCAGCAAAACGTTCTCCAATGGTAGCATCCGTTAATTGGTAATGCTGCATAATAATATTTCTCAAATAATCGGAGATCGCTTGTGTATCGGTAGCCAATTGAGTAGTTTGATTTACCACACCAATCCTTTGTAAATCTTTCGTAATATCAAATCCTTCCGAATATCTTCCCGCAAATTCACTATAAAAATCAGCAGGCGCTTTTTCTCCGGTAATATATTTTGCTAATAATATGGTTTCATGCATATCATTTACTACTACCGCAGGGGTATTGGCAGCCGCATGTGAAAAAGTAGCTCTGGTTTCTTCATGTTTTGGCTTGCCGTGAATAACAATACTGTATCCTTTTTGAGCAATTTGCTCGCTACGGTTCCAAACCTTCTCTACAAAAGGGCAGGTAGTATTATATTTCTCGATAGCGATCCCTTTTTCACGTAGCATCGCTTCAATGGTAAGTGTGGTGCCAAATGCCGGAATAATGACCACATCATCGGCTTGCAAAGTTTCAAAAGGAATTAATTGTTTACCATATGTATCTTGGAGAAACCGAACTCCTCGTGCTAATAAATCTGCATTTACTTGTGGATTATGGATCATTTCACTGAGTAAGTAAATATTTTTCCCTTCATTTTCTGCAATGGTATTAAAAGCTATTTCAATAGCATTTTCTACCCCATAGCAAAAACCAAAATGTCGGGCCAGATATATATGTAAATTCCCTAAATCTAAAAGCGTAGGAGTGAAGTCTTTTTTTAATTTGTCGGCCGCTTTACGTTCTTGTTTTATTTTACTGATGAAATCGCTGCGATATATATTGGGTATGGTGAATTGCTTCATCATACAAAATTAGGAAAATAAGCTATAAGGTGTAAGGTGTAAGGTGTAGGGTGTAGGTGTAGGAGATGGGGGATAGGGCAGTTTACTAACCACTATGCACTACACACTATCCACTAACTTATCAGCGGGAACAATAAATTCACCCTCGTTCCCTCCCCGGGAGAGCTCTCTATTTCGATATTCCCGTTTTGCTTGTTCATAAAATCTTTACATAACACTAAGCCTAAACCAATACCTTTTTCATTCGCCGTACCAAAAGTGGAAAAGTTTACGTTATCTTGAAATAGCTTACTCAAGTTTGCCTCCGGTATACCTATGCCATTATCTTTTACTATAACAAAAGCATATTTTTTGTTGCGTTGGGTTTTGATCTCTATTCTTCCGCCTTCATGTGTGAATTTGATGGCATTCGATAAAACATTTCGGATAATGAAGGCGCTCATATTCTTATCTGCCCAAACCAACTGATTATGTAAATTAAGCGAAATAGTGATTTTTTTATTAGTGGCGCTTTGGTTTAAAATATCTACAGTATCCGTTATGATGGCTGCCAGGTCAATGGGTTGTAAATTCGTTTGTATTTCTCCTGATTGAGAACGTGCCCATAGCAACAGGCCATCTAGCATCTCCACTACTTTTTTAACATGGGCGTTCAGGTTGCTCGATACGAAGTCGATTTCTGTTTCGGAAAAACTCTTAAAATTATCTTTATAGTAATCAAGGAATCCAATAATGCTGGATAATGGGGCACGCATATCGTGCGAGATAATTGATAAAAATTTGTCTTTTTGGGCATTTATTTTCTTTAGATCTATTTCATTTTCAGTAAGCTGTCGATTTTTTAATTCTAAGCTATTATTCTTGTCCTGAATGATCTGGATACTTCTTCTGATTTTCCGAACAGCCAGATTAAAGTTGTGAGTAAGCTCACCAATTTCATCAGAACGTTGCAGGTTAATATGTTTAGGATGAATATCATCTTTAAATTTTGTAGCCACTACTTCTTTCGCGGCATTATTTAGCTCAATGATTGGTTTTGTAATTTCAACAGCTAGTATATAGCTGATGAGTAAACCCACTGCAAAAACAATTCCAATAAGCCCAAGGAATATCCATTCAAGTTTGTCCAAGTCTTTTTCATAAGATTTTTTTATCGAAATAATGATAGCTTTTACCTGCTCGTCTGTTTTTTTACTTTGTTCGGCCAGCTCACTTCGCAAACCTTTTTGTTTATTGAATCCAATACTATTTTCTAATGATATAATGCGTTTAAACGTGCTATTGTAACTGTTTAAAACTGCTAAAGTGGAGGCACTGTTGGCATATTGACGCATGGCATTTGTAATCAGTGTATCAAATTCTATAGCAGCTTTATTGTCTTTCATAAAAACATACTGTTGCTCTTTTCTTTTCAGTGCCTCTACAATAGTGGGGTTAATAAGTCGGCTTCTAACCAGTTCATTCGTAATATTATCGAGACTTCCGGCTAATCCGGTTGTACCAAACCCTAGCTGTTTTACAGAATCTATTATCCTTCCGAAAAGCGCGTCTTGAAAATGAACCTGGTGCGTTATTTGTAAAATTCTTTCTTTGATCTCCGGTCGGCTGCTTAATTCATTTTTATTGATTAGTAAAAGATCCGCATCAATCTCTTTTAATAAACTATTATATTTTACAACAGCTTCACTATACCCGGTTTTATAAAAATCCTCTGAATATCGCTCATTCAATAAAAAATCTTGTTTTGCTTCATTTTGTTGCTGTGATCGTATACGGATGTCTTCCACTTTTGATATTAGCTCCTCAATACGAAGCCTCTTGTCGTTTACTTTTATGGTAATATAAATAACCCCGGCTGTGATCAAGAGAATAAGCGAATGGGAGATAAAAAGCTTGTTCCGTATACTCAGGTTTCTAAATGGACTATTCAGCATGCTTCAAACAAACAGATTGGGGGGTGATGTTTTAGCGCCTAAGATACTTAGTTTTGCCGGATGCATTATGTTTCAGTTGAAGGGCTTACCAAAAGCTATGGAATTAATCCCCTTTTTAAGAATATTTCATTTCATATCAATGAGGGTGATAAAATTGCCTTAATCGCCAGAAATGGAATAGGGAAATCTACGCTGTTAAAGATCCTCGCAGGAAAAGAAACGCCTGATTCAGGAACTGTTAAGGTTAATAAAGAAGTTACAGTAGCTCTCTTCGAGCAGGATCCTCAATTCCAAGAGCATAAAACCGTACTCGAAAATATATTCCAGCTAAACCATCCCATTCTTAATATTATTAAAAAATATGAAGCTGCTGTAGATGCTGATGATAGTGAACGTATGGGCGATTTGATAATTGAAATGGATGATTTAGGGGCATGGGATTTTGAAGCAAAAGTAAAACAGATATTGAGTAAACTCAATATTCATCATTTGAATAACCCTGTAAAGGAACTTAGTGGCGGGCAAAGAAAAAGAGTAGCTTTAGCCAAAACGCTTATTGATATTGGGTTTGCACATCAACATACCTTACTGATGATGGATGAGCCCACCAATCATTTGGATGTAGAAATGATTGAATGGCTGGAACATTATTTAGATCAACAAAATGTTACTTTACTACTTGTAAGCCATGATCGCTATTTTTTAGATGCTGTTTGTGATGAAATCTGGGAACTGGAACGGGAGCGATTACAAACCTATACAGGCGATTATGAACGCTATATGGAAGAAAAGGCCGCGCGACTCGAAAGCGAGCAGGCAAGTATAGATAAAGCCCGTAATACCTATAGAAAAGAGTTAGAATGGATGCGAAAACAGCCCCGGGCAAGAACAACGAAAAGCAAAAGCAGGCAAGATCGTTTTTATGAAGTTGAAGCCAGGGCCAAACAAAAATTAGTGGATGCCCAACTAAAACTAGAGGTTAAAATGAGCCGCTTAGGGGGTAAAATAGTAGAGCTCAAAAAAATTTATAAATCCTACGGCAAATTACAGATACTTAAAGGTTTTGATTACACTTTTGCCAAAGGCGAACGTATCGGTATCATTGGTAAAAATGGAGTAGGTAAATCCACTTTTTTAAACATACTGCAACAACTGGAACCTGCAGATAGCGGAAAGATCAATATTGGAGATACGGTTGTATTTGGTAATTTTTCGCAACAAGGGTTAGTCATAAAAGAAGACCTACGGGTAATCGAATATGTAAAAACTTTTGCCGAAAGTTTCCCTTTGGCAAGTGGCGGTTCGTTAAGTGCAGCGCAGTTCTTAGAGCTTTTTTTATTTACACCCGATAAGCAATTTACCTATCTCTCTGCTTTAAGCGGTGGAGAGAAGAAACGCCTGCAATTATTAACGGTTCTATTCAGAAACCCGAATTTTCTAATTTTGGATGAACCCACGAACGATTTAGACTTACCTACGCTGGCAGTGCTTGAACAATTTCTGACTGATTATCCGGGCTGTATTTTGATCGTATCACACGATCGATATTTTATGGATAGATTGGTAGATCATTTATTTGTTTTTGAGGGTGATGCTGTGGTGCGGGATTTTCCAGGTAACTACAGTGAGTACAGAATATGGCAAAAGGAGTCACTCTCTATCAAGGCGGGTTTGGATGACAAAGGGAAGATGGAAGTTAGTAAGGTAGAAGCAGGAAAGGGCGAAAAAAAGACAGTTGGGTTTAAAGAAAAAAGGGAATTTGAACTTTTGGAAAAAGAATTGCCCGAACTCGAAAAAGAAAAGCAATTATTAGCTGATCAAATGAGTGCGGGCGATCTATCTTTCGACAATATTCAAAAATTGAGTGAACGTCTTATCCAAATAACCAATGAACTGGAGATAAAAGAAATGCGCTGGTTAGAACTAAGTGAACTTATACAAAACTAATTAACTCAACATCAAAAATAAGCGTGCTGTTGGGGTCTATTTGTGCACTAACCTGGCGATCACCATAACCTAAATGCGGAGGTATAAAAAAACGCCATTTACTACCTGTAGGCATTAACTGTAATCCCTCTGTCCAGCCCTTAATTACCATATTTAACGGAAATGAAGCGGGTCTACCTCTTTGTAGGGATGAATCAAAAATAGTTCCATCAATTAAAGTGCCATGATAGTGGCAGGTTACTTCATGATGCGCTTTTGGTTTTTCTCCAACACCAACAGTTAGTATTTGGTATTGAAGACCACTAGGTAATTCAACTACTCCCTCTTTATTTTTATTATCTGCTAAAAAAGCTTGCCCGGCTGCTAAGTTTGCAGCTGCTTTTTCAGCTTTCATTTGTGCTAATTGATCGGCTACTCCCATATTATAATTTTCTGCGAATGTATTATCTTTTTATTATCTATTTATTATGAACTGCCACCTTATTCCTTGCCCCTGTATCTTGAGCCTTATTAGATAATATGAAAGCGATTGTAAATAAAGCAGGAGAAACGATTGCCTATTTATACCTCACTATTATTCTCGATAAACAACAATTAAATGTTCTCGGCATTGTATTGGGAAATTGCGTTTTTGGCTCCAAAAAAGAACCTGTTGGCAAGTATTTTAATGACACTTTTAGGAAGAAGAATGGCAAAATAATAGCCCTTTTAGGTGAAAAAACTAGTGTTAAAACCCCTGATAATCAAGCAGATATTTTGCTCAAAGCATGGAAAAGATTATCCGAGGTGAAGGAGCATACCTGCGCTTGGGTAGATGAGAAAGACAGCTGGACCAAAGAAAGCTTTGAAGAATTATTAGCCGAAAAATAAAATCCTTACTTTTTCCTGTCAATCCTTACTTTTGCGGCGGCAGGTCTCGCACGACCAGCTCCTGCTGAACCTCCCCAGGGCAGGAATGCAGCAAGGATAAGCGGTTGTAGCGGTGCGATGTGAGTAGCCTGCCATTTTTATTTTTTATATATGAAATTTTTTATCGATACGGGCAATCTCGCTCAAATTAAAGAAGCAAACGATTTAGGCATTTTAGATGGTGTAACCACGAATCCGTCTTTGATGGCCAAAGAAGGTATCAAAGGAGAAGAAGCGATTGCAAATCATTATAAAACCATTTGTGAGTTAGTAGATGGCGATGTGAGTGCCGAAGTGCTCTCAACCGATTTTGCAACAATGGTAGAAGAAGGTAAGAAACTGGCTGCCATTCACCCCAATATAGTGGTGAAAGTTCCAATGATCAAAGACGGGGTAAAAGCCATTAAATGGTTTACCGATAATGGTATTAGAACCAATTGTACCCTTATTTTTTCAGCAGGGCAGGCAATTCTTGCTGCCAAAGCGGGAGCCTCTTATGTATCTCCTTTTATTGGAAGAATAGATGATAGCGGTTGGGATGGTATGGAATTGATTGGCCAAATCCGTCATATTTTCGACGTGCAACAATATAAAACAGAGATATTAGCTGCCTCTATTCGTAATGCATTACATATTATTAAAGCAGCAGAGCTTGGGGCAGATATTTGTACTTGTCCGCTCGATTCTATATTGGGTCTTTTAAAACATCCTTTAACCGATATCGGCTTGGCGAAGTTTTTGGAAGATGCTAAAAAAATGTAGTACCTATTTGGGTTCTATGTTCATATTGTAAAACATAAACGACCACTTATCGGTTTCGGCTTCTATACGCTGTTTTAGTGACATGCCCGCTCCGTGTCCGGCTTTGGTTTCTATTCGAATGATCCTTGGATTATTACATTTTGCTTTCTCTTGTAATGCGGCTGCGAATTTAAAAGAGTGTGCAGGTACAACCCTATCGTCGTGATCGGCAGTCATTATCAATGTTGCCGGGTATGCCGCTTCTTTTACATTATGTACGGGAGAATATTTGTGTAAATAATCAAACATTTCTTTTGAATCATCCGCAGTGCCATAATCGTAAGCCCATCCGGCTCCGGCCGTAAACTTATGGTACCTTAGCATATCCATAACCCCAACGAAAGGAAAGGCTACTTTGCAAATACCGGGATCTTGCGTAATGGTAGCACCAATCAATAATCCACCATTTGACTCTCCCTGAATAGCCAATTTTTCTTTACTGGTATATTTGTTAGACACTAAATAAGCTGCAGCAGCCCTAAAATCGTCGAAAACATTTTGTTTATTGAGTTTAGTACCTGCAACATGCCATTTTTCCCCATATTCTCCTCCACCTCTGATATTAGCTACGGCAAAAATGCCACCATTCTCTAACAAAATAATATTGGAAGTGCTGAAATAAGGAGTGATACTCACACTGAAGCCCCCATAACCATATAAAAGGGTAGGGTTATTGCCATCCGGTACTGTCCCTTTTTTGTAGGTTATGATCATGGGAATTTTAGTGCCATCTTTCGAATTATAAAATACTTGCTTCGATTCATATTTCGATCCATCAAACTTCACCCCCGGCTTTTTATATATATCGCTGGTGCCACTGGCAATATCTAATTTATAAATGGTTGTAGGCTGTGTATAGGAGCCAAATGAGAAAAATGTTTCTTTGTCTTTTTCTTTACCATTAAAACCGCTCGCATCACCCAAGCCCGGTAAATTGATATCTCTGATCTTTTTCCCAGTAAGTTCGTATTGCTCAACTTTACTGATCGCGTCTTTCAAATAAGTACAAAAAATGGTATTGCCGGCGCTACTTGCAGAAAGCACTTCTGCCTTCTCGGCTACTATATTTTTCCAATTTTTTTGCTCTGGGGAAGCTAATGGTGCAGCCACCAATTTACCATTGGGTGCATCTTTGTCTGTTTGAAGAATAATCGATTCGTTGGTAATAGCGATAGGGTTGGTAGCGTTATAGGTATTGGCTTGTATTGGAATGATAGGGGCATTGGGCTTGGTAAGGTCTTGAATATATAACTCATTGCCATAGGTACTATTAGCAGCACTCACAATAAGCCATTTTTCATTTTCACTTACATAAGCACCTATATATCTTCTTGGCATTGCAGGCCCCCCAAATATTAATTGGTCGTTTTTTTGCGGGGTATTTAGCGCATGAAAGAATAATTTATGCTGATCTGTTTTACCTGCAAGTGAGGAGCCTTCTTTAGGTTTATCATAACTGCTATAATAGATACCTTCTTTTTTCCTCCAGGCTATACCGCTGAATTTTACATTATGTAATGTATCACCAATTTGTTTTTTTGTGATGGCATCTATAATGATCACTTTTCTCCAATCACTGCCACCTTCTGAAATGAGATAAGCTGCCAAGGAACCATCCGAAGAAAAGCTAACACCTGCAAGCGATGTAGTACCGTCTTTGGAAAAACTATTGGGGTCTAGAAATACTTCTGCTGCTGTACTTCCTTTTTTCTGACGATATAAAACCGACTGATTTTGCAGCCCCGTTTTTTTATAGAAATAAATATAATCTCCTTCTGTTGAGGGGGCCGAATAAGAGTCGTAATTCCATAAATCAGTTAAACGATCATGAATTTTCTTACGAAATGGAATTTTCGACAAATAATCTTGTGTAACCTTGTTCTGGGATGTTACCCAAGCTTTAGTATTAGCTGCTGTATCATTTTCAAGCCAACGATAAGGATCGGCTACGGTAGTGCCAAAATAAATATCTTTTACCGTACTGTCTTTCTGTGTTATGGGATATGTCAAATCAATGGGTTTAAAATCAGTATGCGCGTTATTGCAGGCACAGAGTGTAATTGTGATTGTAAGTACGATTAATATTCTCATCGTATAAATTTTTATAAATATAATTAACTATAACCTTTTTAAAGCTTCTCGTTTACTTAATGGCGTCAAGTCATTAGCTTCTACAAATTCTTTTACCCATTTAGGGTTCACTTTACTATACTCACGTAAAGCCCAACCAATAGCTTTTTGAATAAAAAATTCATCTGAAATTTTATGTTGTAGAATATATTTACTGAGTAGCCTGGTATCTGTATCTTTTTTAAAAGCTTTTTGAAACATAATACTACTTCGTATAAGCCATATATTGTTTGATTGATTCCATCTGTTGGTAACAACTTTTATTTGCGTAGGGAATAGCGTAAAATATGCTTTCAGCCAATCGCTGGCAATTCCGTCTACAGTGTCCCACCAACTCTTTTGCAGCAAACAATACTCAATGAAAATATCAGATTCTTTTGTCCAGTATCGCTTGTTTACAGCATATAGATAAATAGCAAAATACTGGTACTCTCTTTGGGGTTGTTTGAAGCAGTTTTTTATAACCGCCTCTAATTGTTTTTTGCTACTGATATTATGTTCCTTTAGAAATTGTTTTTGAATGGATTGCCTTTGAGGTGCCGGTATTCCAAAAAATTCAAACTGGTTGAGCATATAGGCTTTCATCCCTAAAGCTTTACTGGTATTAGCTTTTTGCCTGAATGCCTGGTCTAATGGGAGCAAGTAGGGGTGTAGCACAGCCATAATTAAACAAGTTGAATAACATGTTGTGAAAGATTACTTTCTCTGGCTGCTTCTATGATTTGCATAGTTATGATTGCTTCAGATGCCTTTACAGGGTTCAGTTTCCCGTAGATCATCGATTGATATACAGCTTCATAGTAAGCCCCATAATCCCCTTTTTCGCTAGGTTCAATGTGGCGAACTGTTGTCCCATTTTCTTCGTATACCAATAATCCATAATCACCCTCTTCTTCTACTCCCCAATCGGTATGTATCGGTACCACATTTTTTAACAGTAATGCTTCTTGCGGATCACTTCTTTTTTTAATAAAGCTGCCTTTGCTGCCATGCACTATAAAAGAAGCCAAAGGCTCTTTTACAAGCATACTACTTTTTAGTATTACCCTTTTGGTTTCATAAAATAGCGTGATAGCAAAATAATCATCTACCAATGAAGCCTCCCTGATAGTTCTGATATCGGCAAAAACACCAGTAGGCTTGCCAAATAAGTATAATGCCTGATCAATTAAATGTGGCCCCAAATCATTTAATAAACCTGCTCCGGGTCCGGGTTTTTCTTTATGCTCTTTGTTACCCAATTCAGGTTTATACCTATCAAAATGAAACTCAGCCTCAATTACCCTTCCGATCCTATCGCTCTGTATTACTTTTTGAACGGTTAAAAAATCGCTATCCCATCTTCTATTTTGGTATACCGATAAGAAAAGGTTGTTTAGCGCTGCCAACTGATTCAGTTCCTGGGCCTCTGCAACAGTAGTAGTGAATGCTTTTTCTACCACTGCATGCTTACCGGCAGCCAGTACTTTTTTTGTAAAATCGTAGTGGGTATTTGTAGGTGTATTCACAATCACCAGTGAAACTTCCTCATCTGCCAGTACTTCTTCCAAACTCCTATAAATATGAATATCCGGATAGTATTGATGAGATTCAGACTTTGTTCTTTCCCAAACACCTTTTAATACAAAACCTTTATGAATATGTATAAAAGGGGCATGAAATACGCGCCCACTCATACCAAAAGAAAGTAAGGCAGTCACAATTTTAGACACAATGAATAAGTTTTGTTCAAGATATCGAAAAACGAATTATGTAGCCTGCTGCTGATGCATTATTTTACAAGAAAATTCTCATTTGTTTTAACAACTCTTACAACACATTAGCATGAGTGAAAAAATAGCAACTTCTTTTTTAAGATTAGTAAAAATTATGGATGAATTAAGGGAGCAATGCCCTTGGGATAAAAAACAAACCATACATACGCTTCGCTCAATGACTATTGAAGAACTATATGAACTGGTTGATGCGATTGACGAAGAAAATTGGGAGGGGATTAAAGAGGAATTGGGCGACCTATTATTGCACCTTGTTTTCTACAGTAAAATAGCGAAGGAAGGAAATGCCTTTGAATTAGATGAAATGATTAATGGCATTGCGGATAAGCTCATAAAACGGCACCCACATATATATGGAGATACCATTGTAAAAAATGAAGAGGATGTAAAAAGAAATTGGGAAAAGATAAAAAACCAAGAAGGTAAAAAATCTGCATTGGAAGGTGTTCCCAAAGCATTGCCGGCTATTGTTAAAGCTATGCGGCTCCAGGAAAAATCAAAACAAGTTGGGTTTGAATGGAAACAAACAGAAGATGTATGGAAAAAAGTGGAAGAAGAAACAAATGAACTTCAAGAAGCTATAAAAATCGGTGATTTGCATGAAATGGAAGCTGAATTTGGTGATCTTTTATTCAGTTTGGTAAATTATGCACGGTTTTTGCAGATTGATCCGGAGGCTGCATTAGAGCAAACCAATAAGAAATTCATATTCCGATTTCAACAGGTTGAAAAAATGGCCACAGAAGCCGGGAAGCAATTGGTGAATATGAGCCTGTCTGAAATGGATGCGCTTTGGAATGAAGCCAAAAAAAGGAATAGTTAAATTGATCAAAGAACTACGATCCATTATTTATAAATACGGTTATCTGCTCATTACAGCAGCATGGCTGTATACCCTATCTTTTATTTTTACAAATTACTGGAGTTACCATGCTAGCCCGGAAAGGGTAAAAGAAACACTTCAAGAGCGCATACACAATCAAGAGAGCGCTATTGGTGTATTGATGAATGATACAGCTAAACTATATCACTTACTACGCTTAGATTCCACTGATTTGTTAAAGGAGAATAGAGCAGAAAGATTTGGTTTTTTTATCTATCAAAGAGCTCAAGAGCCTCAATTGGTTTACTGGAATACCAATAAAATGTATTTACCTAATGAGGAGGTTACCGGGTTGCCAGGGGAGCATTTTATGGTTAATCCTAATGGAAGTTTTATTGTCATTAAAAAAGAAGCATCTATTCGCGAAAAAAAATACTATTTGCTTGCAGTAATCCCGGTGAGGTGGTCTTATTTTATCGAAAACAAATACTTTCAAACAGATTTTGCTGATTATCCTGGATTAGACGACCAATATGAAATTAGTGAAGATGAAAAAGCTTTTCCGGTTGTATCATCTTCAAATACAACCTTATTTCGTATACAACTGAAAGAAGGGAAAGCATTTATAGCTTACGATGCTGTTACTATTATTTTAAGAATAAGTGCTATCATTTTCTTACTTATTTTCTTACACGCAGCAGCTGAAGAATTATGTGTAAAGAGAAATGTAACGGAAGGCTTTAGCTTTTTGTTGCTTACAGTAATATGTATTCGCTTACTAGCTTATACCACCACATTCCCCTTCGACACCAGCAAATTATCTTTATTTGACCCCTCTATCTATGCGTCTAATTTTTTGCATCCATCTTTAGGAGATTTATTAGTAAATGCTATTTTATTTTTTTGGCTCATTATTTTTTATAAAAAAAATCGGACCACTTCACTCTTTGCCAATACACGTATTCCTGTTGATCTGCAACACTTTTTTAGAATAGTCGTTTTTGCATGGAGCTGCTTTATTATTAATGCCATTATTGTTAGCCTGGTACAAGATGCTAAAATCTCTTTCGATGTAACTAATTTTTTTAGTTTAACTATCTATACCATAGTTAGCTTTGTGGTACTTTGTTTACTTACCCTTAGTTTTTTCTACCTCTCTCAGATTGTTTTATATCCCATACTAATACATAAACCATACCCATTACGTGCGATTATTTACCTGCTTATCGCAGCACTACTATATCTCGTTTTTTTTGTTAAAATACCCGATACGGTAATTTATATATGGATTGCTGTTTGGTTAATAGGGTATCTTACACTTTTTTGGCTTAGAAATGCAGACCTTACCGTACCTCTTATAAGATCCCCCTTTTTTATTTTTTGGATAATGCTTTTTGCGGTTTCTATAGCATCTTTAGTAATGTATCAAAATCGAGTGGTAGAAGGTAAACAAAGAAAAAGGATTGCAGAGAAGCTAGCCATACAAGCAGATCCATCAGGAGAAAATTTATTGAATATTGCAGCTACTAATTTTAGTAATAATTTTTTAGTGAATAATTTTAATAGGTTCAATGAAAATGAGTATGTCAATAAATTTATCAAAGACAGTTTAATTAATCAAAATTTTTCCGGATACCTCAACAAATTCGATACCCGGATCTATACCTTCGATAGTTTGTTCCATCCGCTTTTTAATGAAGACTCATTAAATTATTCTTCTATTAAAACAATCGTGCTGAATCAAGCTACCCCTACAGATATTGTGGATTTATACCGGTATGAGAATGCGAAAGATGGGTTCAGTTATATTTACCAGAAAACGGTTCAAAAAGAAAATACCGTTTTGGGATATTTCTTCATATTACTGGAGTCTAAAAGATACAAAAGTGAAGCACTTTACCCGGAATTATTTAATCAATCGGAAGATATCGCCACAGATTTGAAT
>CABHOW010000094.1 GCA_902168225.1 uncultured Flavihumibacter sp.
TTTCAAGCAGAAGACGGCATACGAGATTTCTGCCTGTCTCGTGGGCTCGGAGATGTGTATAAGAGACAGGCTAAAATTTACATGCAAACATAAAATCATGCAAAACGTCATCATAATTAGTTGAAAATCATTTTTTTCAACCTTCTGATTTTCAGATGTTTACGTTTTTGAAACGTTGCTAAGTAATTTGATAAATAATTCAGGTAAACTAAAATCAAGATGCATAAGTAGGTAACTATATAAAAGCTACTTTTTGAACTAGAAAAACTAAAGGTTTAGAATTCGTACCGGGTACAAACGCCTTTCCAACGAAGTTGGAGAGGCGTTGTTCATTTGGGAGCAACATAAGCTTGCTTAATGGAGCGATCAAATGAACAACGCCTGCAACGGCGAAGCTGTTGTGAAGGCTTTGGGTACGCCCAACTTCAAGGGAAGACATTACGAGCGAAGCGAGTAATGACAATCCCGAATGCTTTACCTCATAAATTTTATCATGTTAGATACTTTAAGACATGTAATCAACGAGTGTGTAGCTCGTACTCCTACCTCCTCCCGTTTCTTTTTGCAATATATTTTTGTTTATCAAATCTTGTATATCTCTCAAAGCAGTATCCGAAGAACATTTAGTTATTTTAGCCCATTTAGAACTATTGAGCTTACCGGTGAAACCATCTAATAGTTTATTCAGCATCAAGTGTTGCCGCTTATTTAAAATCGTTGACGCATGCTTCTCCCAAAACCTGGCTTTTTTTAATACTTGCCCAAGTGTTTCCTCACTTGCCAATATGGCGCTTAGCAAACATTGTAAAAACCAGATTATCCAATTTGTTATATCTAACGAGCCTTTTTGGGTTTGCTCCAATATATCATAATAAGAAGATCTTTCTTTTCTTATTTGTGCACTCATACTATAGAACCTTTGTATGGAAGCATCTGCTCGAGATAATTGTAAATCGCTTATAGCTCTGGCTATCCTACCATTACCATCATCAAAAGGATGTATCGTGATAAACCAAAGATGCGCTACCGCCGCTTTCAATACCCCATTCATCGTTTGTTCTTCATTAAACCATGCTATAAATTTTTTCATTTCACCATCCAACAAATCGGCATCGGGCGCTTGAAAATGTACTTTTTCTTTTCCCATGGCTCCCGAAACTACCTGCATGGGATCTTCTTTTTTGTTATCTCTCCAAGCACCTACCGTTATCTTTTGCATCCCCGATCTTCCTGTAGGAAATAATGCGGCATGCCAATCAAATAATCGTTTTGCAGATAATTTTTTTTGCGATCCTTGGATGGCATCTAAAGTCATTTCAACAACCCCCTCAACATGCCTATCAGCAGGTACCAACCCTCCCATATCCATCCCTAATTTCCTCGCTACCGATGATCTTACCTGATCTACATCTAAAAACTCGCCCTCTATTTCACTCGATTTTAAAACATCCAATATGAGCGTTTCTACATTAGCTTCCTCTCTAAATTTAAAGCCTAATGCCTCCATTCTACCCAATAGTTTGCCCTGCCGGTATAACAACTCTGTAAATAGTGGCATTATTTGGGTTTGATCCCATTCAAATTGAGGCCAATTGGGTAACTCATGTATATATATAGCTTTTCTCCGCATAATATGCGGCGAATATACCATTTTTTCTCCGTATTTCACTATTCACCGCAAAATATGCGGTAAATATGCCATTTATTCGCCGCAAAAATTAAAATGGCTTTCCATGAGTAAGGGAAATAATCTTTTTCGATAAAGCAGGGGATTTATGTAGAAGATTGATAACCGTTCCGGTAGCTGCCCCACCAAAAAAGCGCTGCACCATTCTGCCGGTACTTGTTCTAAACGCAAATTCTTTATTCCAAGCTTTGGTATACATCATCTCCATAGCTTTTCTACTTATTCGATCTTGTAAAAATTGGGCTGTATAATGAAAAGCAATATGGGCAGCATGCATAGCCATACTCATTCCATTTCCACAAAGTGGTGTAATCATACCAGCCGCATCGCCTATAAACAAGATATTGTTTTGCACCTGCTCTTTTACGGCGAAGCTAATTTGAGAGATCACTTGAGGTTGTGCATATATTCTTTCTGCATTCTCCAATATCATTTTAAGCTGAGGGTTTGCTGCCAGTATATTTTTTTCAAGAACTGAAATTTGATTATTAGATCTACGTAAGTTTTCTGCCGTTGTTAAATAACATAAACAGGTTTTTCCATCTTCTATAGAAGACATGCCACAATACCCATTATTAAAATTATGGAGCGCAATAGTATCGGACTTATTGGGATAGTAAATATGATACTTCACACCTATATAGTTATTGATTTTATTGGGCTTTTCTTTTATAAACTTTCTTTTCCATCCAATATCCAAATTCGATCGTTTACCAAAAGCACCAATAACAACGCGAGCAGCCACTTTAGTTTTATCGGTTTCCACTACTTGCCTTTCACCTCCCTCTTTCTGCTTATTGCTTACACCTTCTACCTTATTGCCTATACCTTCCCCCTTATCGCTTACCCCTTTTACCTTCTCCCCCATTTTCAATTCTACACCTAACTCAATAGCCTTATTAGCCAATGCATGATCTAACGTATATCTGCTAATACCAAAACCACCTAACGGTAAATCAAAATCATATACCTTCCCTCGCAAATCAGAAATAGCAAGTTTGTGAATGGAAGGCAATTGCATTTTACTGAGGGGTATGCCACATCTTTCTAAATAATCCCAACTTTCATAACTAATATATTCCCCACATACTTTATGGAAAGGATATTGCTCTTTTTCAAATAGCATTACCGAATAACCATGCTGAGCTGCTTCTATGGCCATTGTTAAGCCGCCTAACCCTCCGCCAATAATTGCTATATCAACTTCTTGCATGCGCATTATTTTTGATAATCACTAAATACCGAAAAGCCCATTTCCACTGAATAGTATATTTTTTAACATCCGCTTCATCTAAAATGGATTCCCATTCTGCTTTTACAAAGCCCCTGGCTACACTGAGCGGCGCATCGTTTTTTACCAGATAGGAAGAAGAGAATAATTGTGTGAGGAGCTTGATAGCATAATACGCAAGCCTATGTCGCTGTAAGTCATTGATAAAAAACCCGGTTGTTGCACCGGCTTGCATCCACAATATTTGCTGAACCAATGCTTCATGTGAAAAATGATGGCAAAACAAACCGGAGAAAATAATATCCGGCTTTTTATCAAACGCTATAGCGCGATAATCAGACACCAACAAAGTAGCATCTTGCAGCTCAGTTCGCTGTTGCGCTACTGCAATACATTCCTTCTTAATATCAATACCTGTGATTTTTAACTCAATTTCATTTTTTTTTGCATACTGATATACTGCTACTAAATTATCACCACCGCCACAACCAATTTCACAAATATGAACCTGCTTTTTATTTCCGGCTATCTTTTTAAACCCGGCAATGGTTATGGCATGTCCGCCCAGTAAGGTATTGATCGTATTGAGCTCCCGCATATTTAAAAGAATATCTTCGAATGGAATATGATCCCCATCGAGCAATTCTTTCATACCACTTCGTTTCGTAAAATTCATAATCGGCTTACAAAAAATGTTTCCATGGTTAAACCCGGACCAAAAGCCATACCCATCATATTCGCCTTATTATTACCGGATCTCTCCATCAATTTTTTTAGTACAAATAAAACGGTGGGCGACGACATATTACCATGCTCTTGCAGTACTTCTCTCGATACCAATAAATCGTGATCAGCTAGCCCTAGCTTCTTCTCAATCAAATCTAAAATCCTTTTACCGCCCGGGTGAATACACCAATCTGTTATGGCTTCTTTTTTATTACCGGTTGCCTCCATCGCTGCGGCAACTAAAGCATTAATATCAGATTCTATCAATTGAGGTATATAGCTACTGAGGCGCATGAGAAAACCTTTACTGCTTAGCTCCCAGGCCATATGATCTTTTCCTTTATTAGCCACTGTTGCATAAAACCCGTCTATTTGTAACGCAGTACTACTCGTTATTTGGTTGCTAATGAATACAGCAGCAGCTCCATCGGCAAACAACAAACTACTGGCAGCATTATCTTCGGAATATTCTTTCTGAAAATGTAATGTGCAAATTTCTGTAGCCACAATTACCACATTGGCGTTAGGCGTACTGTCGCAAATCATTTTAGCCATTTTCAAGCCATGAATGGCAGCATAGCAGCCCATAAAATTAATTGAGCTTCTAAAAATATCAGGCGCTAAGTGTAATACTTCCATCAATTGTAGATCAAGCCCGGGTGCGCTCATGCCTGTACAACTAATCGTAATTAAATGTGTAATATGTTGAGGCGTTATATATCCATCGATAGCTTTATTGATCGCTGTAACAGAAAGGTCGAGTGCTTGCGTTTCATACAATTTCATTCTCTCCTCCAATAAAGGAAAAACATCTGTTCGATTATCGGGAATAAAATTAGATTTTGGATAGGTATAGCTATAATCCGGGATTATCGAATACCTGCTTTCTATGCCGCTATGATCGTACAAAAATTTTAGTACCCGATTTTCTTTCTCGGGTAATTGATAAATATTTTGCATAAAAGCCAATATATCTTTTTGCTGATGCTTATATGCCGGTACTGCTGTACCTATGTTGATGATATTAGCCAAAAGATTTCATTAAAATTAAAAAAATAAAGCCGGCGTTCGTGCAAACAGAAGCGATCCAATTCATACGCATAGTACGTTTAAAATTAGCATCCCTTTCATCTTTCCACACAGCAATAGCCCAGATCAAGAAATATACTATAACAGGAACGAAAAAGATTTGTAAGATGAAAAATTGTTTGATAGCTCCGATAGATTGCATATAAAATCCTAAACAGGAAAAAGCAATGGTATACAACAATCCACAAAAAATAAAAGTTCCTCTTTTACCTAACAACATCGAAATCGTAGTTACGCCATCGGCTTTATCTTGCTCATGCTGATATATTTGTGTGATGGGATAAAAGCCTCCTATCAATAATGTAGCAGCAATAATTAATAGTGGTGAAATTTTCTGGAAGGGAATACCGCTACTCAACATACAACTTAATACAAAAATGAGTGCCCCTTGATTTAATACTACTGTGAGATATCCAATAATGGGATACTTCTTCAAACGAATACCCCTAAAGCTATACAATCTGGAGAAACTGATGTACACTAGTATGATTAAAGTATACCGCAACCCAAAAAATTGATACGTCCAAATAATCGCCAATACATCCATTATATAGGTAACATATCTCAACTGCAAATCGGGTTTTGGCGGATGCTCCAAACCACCAATACTGCTCGTATCTTGATCTTGCAAGCTATTATATCCATTACTTGAAGGATATATCACTACATGGAGAATAAAAAATAATACCCAGGTATATACCCAATTAACGCTGTCTTGCATACTTACCGCAAACCAAAAAACGGGCATCAAGAAAAAAGAAAATGGGAATCGCAATAATTGTATGGTCGACTTTTTTATCATCCTATTGTATTTTACTTCCCATCCATTGCTTTCTAAAACTTAATATTTCAGGACTAAGAGCCAGCCCTTCTTTCTCAAATAGTGTTGCTTGATATACAGGAGATTCACTAAAAGTTAGTTCAGTTATTTGCTTCTCCCCTCTATGTAGATACCCAATTTTGATTTTATCGCCCGGTTTATAAGTATGTATAATACTATCTACCTGCGAAGATTTTGAAACAGCTATATCATTTAGTTCTATGATTTTATCATCAATATCCAAGCCTGCATTATAAATAGGCGTGCCGATAATCGTATTATTTTGAATAGTTAGATTATTGACATCAGCATAACGAATATTTCCCCACCAGGCTTTACCCAGTTGTGGTTGTTTAAGCATGATACCGGCTTGTTTTAATGGCGTTGCATAATCATAAGGTTCATGTCCGAAAATATATTTAGTAAAAAAAGTAGAAGCAAAAGCTTTATTACCGGTATAATTACCCAATACTTCCTCCAAACCTTCCATTGAATACGCTATCTCAGTCTTCCCAAATTTTTTCCATAGTGCAGTCATATAGCCATCCACACTCAGATTCGTAAACTTGGTACGTAGTTCCAGATCCAAAGCGAGTGCAATAGCAGCTCCATAAGGATAATAGGAACTAAACATATTGGGGTAATTAGTTTTATCAACAGCAACTCCCGCGTCCACAAAAACAGCATGTTTACTCACTTCTATCGGAGAAAATCTTCTGGCACCGGGCGTATTCATTTTGGTATTGATCAAAGAACCAATGGTAGCAACAAAAGAGGCATCATCGTCAAATGATGCCCTGCGCATAATAAGACTACCATAATATTGTGTGAACCCTTCTGCACACCACAACCCATCGCTCATATTACTCTTCTCGAAATTAAAAGGTTCAATTGTTTTCGGGCGAATACGTTCTACATTCCAGCAATGAAAAAATTCATGTGCAAATACTTCGAGTAACCCATTATTATCACTAAATACGATCGGTAAACTGATCATGGTTGAATTTCTATGCTCCATACCATCTCCTTTCACATAAGGATTAATACTGGCTAAAAAAACATATTTACCGTAATCATAATGAGGTAGTTCACCAAAAACGGCTTGCGCCTCTTGGGTAATACGTTTTACTTTATTGGCGAATGATTGAGCAGAAGAATCTGAAGCTTTGGCATCTAGCGCTAATTCAAAGCCATATTTTTTACCATCGGGATTAATGAGTTCCCATTTTTTAGAAATAAGATTGGCCATACGTACCGGACTATCCATAAAATACTGTAATCCCGGAGCATAAAAACTATTCGCAGTGCTACCCGGTTTTAATTGTGTTGCAATCTGCCAGTTTTTATTCGGTAAATCAAACTGAATATCAATAGGCACATTATCTGCACCCTTTACCCACATAAAACTTGCGGGCATATTCAAGTGTACCCCACCAATATCTATACCGGCATAAGTACCATCAGCATAATTAGCATAAAGTGTATATTCCAATTTTACATAACCCTTATACGATGGTACGGTATACACATCTCCGTCTGTACGATTCACAAGCAATGGTTTACCGGCTTTATCAAATGCTTTTACATCGTATACATTTTTTCCAAACTCATGCGTAGCATATCGTCCCGGAGAAGAGCGGCTCATACGAAACACCAGACTTTGTTGTGGAATATTCTCTGCAACAACCGCTATTTGGGCTTCATGATGCAGGATATTGGGGAAGCTAACTGAATAGCTAATTTTTTGGGCTGAAACTGAAATAACGAAAAGAGATAATGCAAAAATAAAGAGGATTTTTTTCATCATACTAGTTTTTAATAGCTGCTATGAAGCTAAGTTTTTTTATCTATATGATAGCTGTTACCAAAAGGAATTAATCATATTTATACTATACCAAATATTCAGCTGGTTTTTTATGAAAAACTCATTACAGTTTGTATCTGTTTCTCTGTTATGGTATCCATTTCAGCACAAACTCCTGAAAAAATACAGCAATGGAAGGCTATCGTTGCAAAAGGAAAATATACTTATGCTCAACTAAATCAACTAGATTCTGCACTTAACTATGCGCAGCAGGCTAAGAAAACCATCGAGGAATTGGAGGGAAATTAAGAGGAGTGATACTCCCGATTTTTCCATATGAAATAAATTGTATAACTTAGTACCAAATATTGGTATAATGGCAAAAAATACGTCTATTCTTTTAGGTGATTATTTCGAAGCTTTTATTAACCGCCAAGTACAATCAGGCCGTTATAGTTCTGCCAGTGAAGTAGTGAGAGCTGCACTTAGAAATTTTGAAGAGATGGAGAAACAAAAAGAAGACTTGATAAAAGCACTAAAGAAAGGTGAGAAATCAGGTTTTGTTACAAATTTCTCAAAAGAAAGCTTTTTAAAGAAAGTGCATGCCAAATACGTAAAAAATGAAGTATAGGCTAAGTATCAAGGCAGAAGAGGATATTGAGTTAATTTGGTTGTATACTTTCCAAAATTGGTCGAAAGAGCAAGCAGATAGGTATGTTTCCCAAATTATAGATGAAATTGAGTACCTAAGCAATTACCCGAATTCGGGTAAAGATTATAGTCATGTTAGAGAGGGTTATTTACGATCAAAAATAAAATCACATATCATATTTTATAAAGTCAATCATGATCAATCATTCATTGAAATCATAAGAATACTGCATGAAAGAATGGATATTGAAGAAAGATTAAATGAATAGATTATTAATTTATTATAAAGCAAACTCTTCGTGCATCGCCGGAACCACCACATCTTTAAACCCTTTTCTTCTCAATCTGGCTGCAAAATCAATTTGTACTTCATGCTCTCCATGCACTAAAAAAAGTGTTCTTACAGCTTGTGTATCCTGACAAGCCAAAAACTGGCATAGATCATCATAATCACCATGGGCACTCATACCGCGCATTTGTCCCACTTCTGCCACCACTTTATAAAACTCCCCGAATATTTTCACTTCTTTCGCACCGCTCATTAATCTTCCGCCCAATGAATGTGGTTCGCAATAACCTACCAACAGTATCGTATTTTTAGCATCATGAATATTGTTCATGATATGGTGCTTGATCCTACCGGCATCAGCCATACCACTTGCAGAAATGATTACACAAGGCTGAGTTAATTCATTCAAGTATTTACTTTCATCAACCGTTTTTATAAATTTCAATCCTTTAAAATCAAATGGATCACTATCGGTTTCCATAACTTTTCTGATCTGCTTATTAAAATATTGCGGAAACTTCTTTAATAATTCGGTAGCTTCCCTACTTAAGGGACTATCAACGTAAAAAGGAACAGCTGGCAATCGATTTTCTAATTCCAATTGATTTAAAGCATATAATAACTCCTGCGTTCTACCAACACTAAAAGCAGGAATAATCAATTTTCCTTTTTTTTCAATACATGTGTGTTGAATCCATTTTTCCATAGTATCCACAATACTATTCACTTCATCATGGAGTTTATTCCCATAAGTGCTTTCTAGAATAATATAATCGGCCTGATCGAAAACAGCCGGAGATCTCAGTATAGCATCATTATATCTTCCCACATCGCCACTAAATGTTAACCTGGTTTCTTTGCCTTCCTCTTTAATCCGAAGATGAACGGCGGCACTGCCAATAATATGTCCGGCATCAGTAAACAATAATTCAACATCCGGATATATGTTCGTCCATGTATCATAGTTCACTGCTTTCGCTAAAGTTATAGCGAGGGCTGCATCTTCCAAATCATATAAGGGCTCATAAGGAGGCAGTCCTTGTTTGGCTCTTCGCTTATTGATAAATCTGGTATCGTCTCGCTGAATAGTTGCAGAATCTTCCAATAAAATAGCTGATAATTCTTTTGTAGCCGGTGTACAATAAATAGATCCTCTAAATCCTTCTTTTACCAGTTTGGGAATGAGTCCGGAATGATCTATATGCGCATGAGAAAGTACCAGACAATCTATAGTAGCGGCATCAAAACCTAGATGTTCATTAAGGCTTTGGGTATCCTTACCCATACCTTGAAACATCCCACAGTCGAGTAATATTTTTTTTCCGTTTTTTAACTGCAACAAGTGCTTAGATCCGGTAACAGTTTGTGCTGCTCCGTGGAAACTGATATGCATACTATTTTTATTTCGCTTTAAAACTCCAGGTAAGCGTAAACTCCGAAACACGCTCACCGTTTTCATTGGTACCCACAGAAGTGCACACTACTGTTTGACCCTCTTTTGTTGCTATTGTTTTTTCGATAGCATCTTCTACCGCTTTCCCATCATTACAGGTAAATGAAATCAATCCGGTTGCTTTTTTGTAAAATTTTCCTTCAATACCCACTATCAACATACTTACAGCAGGTGTTCGCTTATAGGTTTGTCCAACCGCAAATAAACCCGTACTCATTTCAGCAGCCATAGATTGTACGGCAAAATACATCGATTTAAAGGGGTTCTGATTGATCCATCCATGCTTCACTGTAATGACAGCAGTTTGGGCATCTATCTTTTTTACTCGCAAACCGGCAACCCAGGAAGCAGGTAGTTTTACCAGTTTAAAAAAAGCAAATTGAATAGGGTTCGTTATTGTTTTTTGAAAACTAGTAAAATGAGGATTCATAAAATGATTTTAGAGTAATAGCGCTGCTAATAAATAATCAGCAAACAAAATCAAGATACAACTTAATACCACCGCACTGGTACTCGCTCTTCCGATTTCCAGGGCACCGCCTTTTACATGATAGCCATAATAGGCAGGCACACTGCTTACAATAAACGCGAATGTATATGCTTTGTAGAGTGCAAAATTTATATTGTACATATTCAGGTTCTGCCGCAAGCCTACATCATAAATATCTGTTGGTAAGATTCCTGCAAGATCACCTGCTGTTCTTCCACCCCAAATTCCTAAAACGGCAGAAATTACAATTAAGCAAGGGATAACAACCAAGGCACCTAATATTTTAGGAAGTAATAAATAACTCTTAGTATTAATACCCATGATCTCCAACGCATCAATTTGTTCACTAATACGCATATTACCCAATTCACTGGCAATTTTACTCCCCACAACACCTGCCAGTACAATACTTACTACTGTGGGAGATAATTCTAAGATCATGCTATCGCGAACGATTTGCGCGATAGTAGACATAGGCACCAGCGGGCTCACTAATTGATAGGCCGTTTGAACAGTAGTTACTGCTCCAAGAAATAAAGAAATAATGACTACAATGGGTAGAGCGCCTATTCCTATTTCAACACATTGATGCATGAATTCTTTCCAATACATGCGCCAGTTCTCAGGCTTGGTAAACATGCCTTTAAGCATCAATAAATAAGCTCCAAAATGCGTAAAAAAATTCATAGTTAGTTATTCTACACGCTTCGACAAGCTCAGCGTGACATTATGCTACTTACCCCCCTTTCTCCTTTTCCACCAAGCACTTCGTTTCACCACCTCTGCAGTATCTACTTTAGATTTCAACTGCGCATCTAGCACAGCTACTAATGCCATATTGATAATACTTCTTACCGTACTTCCTAATTGTAATACGTGAACCGGTTTTTTCAGTCCCAATAAAATAGGGCCAATAGCATCGGCACCACCTACTTCTTTTAATAGATTGTAAGTTACATTACCGGAAGTTAAGTTAGGAAACATCAAAACATTAACATCTTCATTAACCAATTCACTGAAAGGATAATTATCTCTTAATATTTCTTTGTTAAAAGCCAACATGCCCTGCATTTCACCATCCACAATTAAAGAAGGATTTCTTTGCTTTAAAATTCGCGTTGCCTCAGCTACTAATCGCGCTTCGGGTGAATCGCTACTTCCAAAGTTACTATAACTCAACATGGCTATACGAGGGGTTAGGTTGAAGTTACGGACCTCTTTAGCAACCATCATCGTAATATCAGCCAGTTCCTCAGCAGTCGGGTTGAAATTAACGGTGGTATCTGCTAAGAATAGAGGTCCTTTCTTGGTAAGCAATAAATACATACCCGCAATTTTTTTCACACCCTCTTCTGTTCCAATTATCTGTAAAGCCGGACGAATGGCTTCAGCATAATTTTTTGTGAGCCCGGATAACATAGCATCTGCATCTCCTGTTTCAACCATCATACAACCAAAATGATTACGATCTTTCATGATCTTAATACTCTCATAATGGTTAGAACCTTTACGCTGTCGCTTTTTAAAGAAAAGTTCACCATAAAATTCTCGGCGTTCTTCCATTTCATCACTGCGGGGATCAATAATTGGAATATCAGTAAGATCAATATTATTCTTCTCGGCTATGCGATTAATTTTATCTGGTTCGCCTAACAGAATAGGATAAGCAATACCATCATCATAGATAATGCTGGCAGCTTTCAATATTTTTTGATTATCGGCTTCTGCGAATACAAGGCGTTTAGGATCTCTACGTGCTTTATTACCAATAACACGTATCAGTTGATTATCTAACCCTAATCTTTTATTCAGTTCCACAACATAAGTATCCCAATTCGTAATTTGTTTTTGTGCCACACCACTTTCCATAGCTGCTTTTGCTACAGCCGGCGCCAATGTTGACAACAAACGTGGATCAACGGGTTTTGGAATAATATATTCCGGACCGAAACTCATGTTGTTTTGGTTATACGCCATATTCACAATATCCGGTACCGGTGTTTTAGCTAACTCTGCCAAAGCCCTTACAGCAGCCAGTTTCATGGCTTCATTAATTTGTTTGGCCCGCACATCTAATGCGCCTCTAAATATATAGGGAAAGCCTAATACATTATTTACCTGATTCGGATAATCAGTACGTCCCGTTGCCATAATAATATCTTTGCGAACCGCAATAGCATCTTCATAAGTGATTTCCGGATCGGGATTAGCCATGGCAAAAACAACAGGGTTTTTTGCCATAGATTTTATCATCTCCTTGGTAACTACATTTCCAACACTCAATCCTAAAAAAACATCAGCATCTTTCATCGCCTGAGCTAATGTCCAATCATTTTTCTTTACAGCAAACTTGGAACGAATAGGACCCAAATCAGTACGCCCTTCATGTAGCACACCATCTTTATCAAACAAAATAAAGTTTTCGTATTTCGCACCAAGGGCAACATATAATTGGATACAAGCCATGGCTGCGGCGCCTGCGCCGTTCACTACAAAACGAACGCGTTCAATCTTTTTCTTTTGTAATTCCAATGCATTGAGTAAAGCTGCACTGCTGATGATAGCAGTACCATGCTGATCATCGTGCATCACCGGAATATTCATTTTCGCTTTAAGCTCTTGTTCAATGTAAAAACATTCAGGGGCTTTGATATCTTCTAAATTGATGCCACCAAAAGTGGGCTCCAATGCTTTTACGATTTGAACAAATTTCTCCGGATCTTTTTCGTTGATCTCAATATCAAATACATCAATATCTGCAAAAATTTTGAAAAGCACCCCCTTACCTTCCATAACAGGCTTACTGGCTTCCGGACCAATATCACCCAAACCTAAAACAGCGGTACCATTACTAATTACAGCTACTAAATTACCTTTAGCCGTATATTTATAAACATCTTCTATATTATTGTGAATCTCTTTGCAAGGCTCAGCAACACCCGGACTATAAGCCAACGATAAATCGCGCTGTGTTTTTGCTTCTTTAGTTGGAACTACTTCTATTTTTCCGGGCCGACCATTAGCATGATATTCCAATGCCTGCTCTCGCCTTAGGTTTTTTTGCTTCGACATAGGTGTGCAAAATACAAAACAATTATAACTTCGCCCCTAACCATGCCATCATTCCGGCGCCTATTTCGATGGCGTTTTCATCAATATCGAACTTTGGGGTATGTACTTGGTGAATTATGCCTTCGGCTTCATTACGAACACCTAATCGAAAAAAGCAACCGGGTACTATTTGGGTATAATACCCAAAATCTTCTGCGCCCATACGCAATTCTGTTTCCGATACATTTTCTTTTCCCATATAATCATCTGCTAACTTCCAGGCTGCATCGGTTAAAATAGGGTCATTATCAACTGTTGGGTAACCAATATCAATATGTATATCTATTTCCGCACCCATACTTTCTACAAGTCCTATTGCTTGCTTACGAATAAGTTCATGCGCTTTAAAACGCCAGGCTTCATCCATAGCCCTAAAGGTGCCCATCAATTTCACTTCACTCGGAATTACATTGGTAGTATTACCGCCTTGAAAAGAACAGATAGACAATACAGAGGGAGATGTGGGGGTATTATTTCGAGAAATAATTTGTTGCAAACTCACAATTAATGTAGAAGCGATCAAAATAGTATCAGCTGTAAGTTGCGGTGCAGCTGCGTGCCCGCCTTTACTGCGAATCGTAATATATATTTCATCGGCACTAGCCATCACCCTTCCTTTTCTAAAACTAAGTTTTCCGATATCTAATCCGGGATGTACATGCAAACCAACGATACCGGTAGGCCGTGGATTATCGAGCACCCCATCTCTGATCATATAACTGGCACCGCCGGGGTTTCTTTCTTCACCGGGTTGAAATAATAATTTGATGGTGCCCTCCCATTCATCTTTGGTTTCATTTAATATTCGTGCAGCTCCTAGTAAAATAGTAGTATGTACATCATGGCCGCAAGCATGCATTACCCCTGCATTCACAGATTTATAAGGCACATTATTCTCTTCCTGAATGGGTAATGCATCCATATCTGCACGAAGTGCTATTACCCTGCTTTCCGGATTCTTACCTTTTAAAACTGCTAACATACCCGTATTAGCTTTCTCTTCAAAAGCTATCCCTATTTCCGTAAGTTTCGATTGAACATATTTAGCCGTTTCATATTCCTGATAACTCAATTCAGGATGTGTATGTAAATATCTCCTCACTTGAATAAGTTCGGGTGCGTATTGTTTGGCTAATGATTTTATTTTTTGATCTAACATAAATTGATTTAGGTAACTAGTTATTGAAGCGATGTGAGTGTATAGTGCATAGTGGTTAGTGGATAGTGGGTAGTAAAGAAGAAACTATACACTAACCACTACACACTACTCACTGTACACTACTCACTTCAAAGCTCCTCCTCCTTCGGCGTATACTCTATCGCATCTTCAACAATATATAAGCCTTGTGGAAAATAGCGATTCAACTTTTTTCTATATGCATCCGCATCTTCTTTTTTTAAGAAATTACCAATACGTACTTTAAAATTAGGCGCCTGAAACAGCAAATAGGTTTTTTGATCGGGGAAACGATTCAATAAATCTGTTTTGATGGCATTGGCATTATCCCGGCTCGTAGTACTTACTACTTGAATGCGGAAGCCCTTGTACTGTCCACCACTTGTCATCATGGCAGTACGCTTATTGATCTGCGCCTGCTTAGCAGTAAGCACATCTAATCGAGGGTCTTTTTTAACAATGATAGAATCATTAGAAAAAACAGATTGGCTAAGAAAAACAAAGATTATGTAAAGCAAAAATTTCATAATTATAAAGTTACATATTTCAACACTAAGTAACCAATCTGTAGTCCGAAAGCAAGTCCGCTACTTCGTTTTCAGTCTGGCTCACGGACTCCCGGACTTCCGGACTCTCCGACTAACTTACAATAGTCACACTGGCACTGCATCCCAATCTTGTAGCACCGGCATCTACCAAAGCTTTTGCAAAAGCATAGTCCCGAATACCACCCGAAGCTTTAATTTGAACTGCTTCAGGTAAATGCAAACGAAATAATTTTACGGCTTCAATAGAAGCTCCCTTTTCAGCATATCCTGTAGAGGTTTTGAGATAATCTATTCCTGCCACTCCGTATAATTCACAACATTTAATGATCTCATCATCTGTTAATACGCCACTCTCAATAATTACTTTAATGATTTTGTTTTTTGATTTTATTACCGGCATGATATGATTCAATTCATTCGCCAGATATACCCAATCTCCATTTTTGATAGCACTAATATTAGCTACCACATCAAGCTCATCTACCCCATCTACCATCGCCAAAACAATCTCCGCCAATTTCGCTTCCACAGCATTGTACCCAAAAGGAAAGCCTATAACGGTAGCTACTTTCACCTCCGACCCGGCAGTAAATTCTTTCGCCTTCTTTACAAAATTTGGCGGTACACAAACAGAATAGAAACCATACTCGATAGCTTCTTGAGAAAGTTTTTCTACTTCCTTTAGTAGGAGTGTTTGCTTGAGAAGTGTGTGATCTATGAGGTTATTTAATTTCAACGGAATGTAGAATTAGGAATTATAAATTAAAAATTATGAATTATTTTGTTTTATAGTTAAAAGAATTGAGGAGAGAATTTTCTTTACCTCAAGTGCGATATCCATTAATACATCTAAGTTATCATCTTTCTCTAAAGTAGTTCCTTTGATTAACTTAATCCAATATATAGTTTCTCTAATTTCCTTAAAAGAAATAGATAATTTCGAACTAAATTCTTTCCTACTGTAAGCTCCAGTCGCCTCCTCAATATTAGCTCCAACAGAAGTCCCTGATTGAAGTAATTGCCTACTTATATCGTATAATAATGGGTGCTTTTTACTAAATGAAACATGAAATAAAATTACCGACTTAGCTAACAAAAAAGATTTATCTAGAATAATATTTTCTTTACTCATTGCGTAAAGATCATTTTTTGAACTGAATAAGAACGAGTATAAATACCTAATATAAAGAAATACTTAACGGTATTAATTAATAATTCATAACTCTTAATTCACAATTCCAAACTAACCCTCCTTCCCATGACAAGCCTTAAACTTCTTCCCGCTTCCGCATGGACAAGGATCGTTACGACCGATCTTTGGCGCTACGGTTACAGGTTGTTGTTTTACCGGTGTAGGATCGTAATAATCATTTTCAGAAGGAGGAGCATCTACATCATGCTTACTCATATTCATCTTACTCATGTCTGTTTTTTCCTGACGACCTTCTTGTAATTCATCCCCCTCTTGTAAAGGAATAGTAGCATGACATAAGAACTGAACAATATCCTTATTCACTTCGGCATCCATTTTTTTGAATAGGTCGAAAGCCTCAACTTTATAGATCACCAATGGATCTTTCTGTTCATAAGTAGCCGTTTGCACACTTTGCTTCAAATCGTCCATTGCACGCAAATGCTCTTTCCAGGCATCATCAATAAAACCTAATGTTATAGAGCGTTCCAAAGCATTCACTAACTCAGCCCCGTTTGATTTTATGGTTTTCTCCATATTCGCCAATACCTGCATCTGACGGCGACCATCGGTAAAAGGAACAATTACATTATCAATATGATTACCTTGTTGCAAGCGAATATTTTTAAATACAGGTAAAGCCTGTTTCATCAACTCCTGCTTCTTACGCTCGTAATTAGTAATCGCTTCACTATATAATTTCTCTGCTAATTGTTGTTCTGTTGTTTTAGCCAGCTCATCGGCGGTTATGGAAGAATCGATACCAAAATTCACGATCACTGCTAAGCGGAACCCTTCATAATCGTTCTGCTCTTTAAAAGAACTTACTAATCCTTCAGCCACGCCATACAACGCATTATCTAAATCGAGTGCTAATCTTTCTCCAAATAAAGCATGGTTACGTTTTGTATAAATAACAGTACGTTGCTTATTCATTACATCATCATACTCCAACAAGCGCTTACGGATACCGAAATTATTTTCCTCAACTTTACGCTGCGCACGCTCAATAGATTTAGTGATCATACTATGCTGAATAACTTCCCCTTCTTTATAACCGGCGAAGTCCATCACTTTTGCAATTCGCTCACTACCAAACATGCGCATCAAATCGTCTTCTAAAGAAACAAAGAATAAAGAAGATCCCGGATCACCTTGTCGGCCTGCTCGTCCACGTAACTGCCTGTCTACCCTGCGCGATTCATGACGCTCTGTTCCTAATATTGCTAAGCCACCGGCCTCTTTTACATTAGGACCCAACTTAATATCCGTACCCCTACCCGCCATATTTGTTGCAATGGTTACAGCACCGGCCAAACCGGCTTCCGCAACAATTTGTGCCTCGCGGGCATGTTGTTTAGCGTTTAATACATTATGAGGAATTTGTTTTTGGCGAAGCATTCTGCTTAATAACTCACTCACTTCTACCGAGGTAGTACCTACCAGTACCGGCCTTCCTGCTTCACGCATTTTAACGATCTCGTCTATTACCGCACCAAATTTTTCCCGCTTTGTTTTGAAGATCAAATCCTGTTCATCTTTTCTAATAGCAGGCACATTGGTAGGGATACTTACTACATCTAATTTATAAATATCCCATAACTCCGCAGCTTCTGTTTCTGCGGTACCCGTCATACCTGCTAACTTATGGTACATCCTAAAATAGTTCTGTAATGTAACTGTAGCATAGGTTTGCGTAGCTGCTTCAATTTTTACATTTTCCTTCGCTTCAATAGCCTGATGCAATCCATCTGAATATCTTCTTCCATCGAGAATACGACCTGTTTGTTCATCTACAATTTTAACGGCACCATCTAACACTACGTATTCTACATCTTTATCAAAAAGTGTGTAGGCTTTTAATAATTGTTGTACGGTATGAATACGATCGGCTTTTACGGAATATTCATTTATAATCGCTTCTTTCTTATGTAATTTTTGATCTGGAGATAAAGAGGCATCTTGATCTACTGCCGCTAATGATATAGATATATCCGGGAGAATAAAGAAATTAGGATCTTCACCCGAACGGGTTATCAGCTGAATCCCTTTATCGGTTAATTCAACCGAATTATTTTTCTCATCAATATAAAAATATAATTCTTCATCTGCTTTCGGCATTTCGCGTTGCTGATCGGCCAGATAATAGTTTTCTGCTTTCTGCAATTTCACGCGCATACCCGGTTCACTCAGGAATTTGATCAAAGCACTATTCTTTGGTAAGCCCCTGTGCGCCCTAAATAAAGCTAATCCACCGTCTTTGGGGTCGTCATTTCCTTCTGCAATTTTTTTCTTGGCTTCGGTAAGAAATTGTTGGGTTGCTCTTTTTTGTGCGTCTACTAATTTTTCGATACGGGGCTTTAATTCAAAAAACTGTTGCTCCCCTGTTTGATAGCCAATCGGGCCGGAAATAATCAATGGCGTACGGGCATCATCAATCAATACCGAATCTACCTCATCCACCATGGCAAAATGGTGTTTACGTTGTACCATTTCCTCAGGACTATGCACCATATTATCACGCAGGTAATCGAAACCAAACTCATTATTCGTACCATAGGTAATATCGGCTAAATAAGCCTTTCTACGCGCTTCACTATTGGGTTCATGTTTGTCTATACAGTCTACCGTAAGTCCCAGCCATTCAAATAAAGTACCATTCCATTCACTATCCCTTTTAGCCAGATAATCATTTACTGTTACAATATGCACCCCTTCACCGGCTAAGGCATTCAGGTAAGCAGGCAAGGTAGATACAAGGGTTTTACCTTCACCCGTAGCCATTTCTGCAATTTTACCTTGGTGCAAAACACTACCACCGATCAACTGCACATCATAATGCACCATATTCCAGGTAACTGTTCCACCGGCTGCCGTCCAACTATTTTTAAATTGAACCTGATCTCCTACGATCGTTATATAGTCTTTCTTTACACTTAACTCCCTATCTAATGGAGTAGCCGTTGCTGTTATCACGGCATTCTCTTTAAATCTGCGGGCGGCTTCTTTTATAACGGCAAAAGCTTCGGGCTGTATGGCAGCAAGGGCCTCTTCAATTTTTTTATCTCTATCTTTCTTCAGCTTATCTACTTCCTGATAGATAGCGTCTTTGGCATGTATTTCATTTTCCGGTAAAGCATCTGCATCTGCTTTCTTTGCCGTAATAGCTTCATCAATCGCTGTTAAATGATCTTTGATACGTGCCTTAAACTCCGCTGTTTTTGCTCTTAGCGCATCATTTGATAATGACTGGTATTGCTCAAAGAATTGATTTGTTTTTTGAACGATAGGCATTAACTGCTGCACATCTTTTTCACTTTTACTACCCCCGAATAACTTAGAAATAAACTTCAACATATAATTTTACTACTGATATTGAAAAAAATAACAGTCAAACAGCGTGCAAATTCTTTTTTTTAGTCAATTTGGCACGCCGTATGAAAGTCGGCAAAGTTAAGCTTTTGAAAGGGAACATATTATGAAGAAAAAAACAAGGCTCATATTTCTGTTCTGCATCCTGGTGATGTCCTCACGATTATTCGCTCAACAAAGCCTGAGCGACTCTATTGCTACAGATCGGTATATCAAAAATAAAACCAATCTTACCATACTCGCGTCCTGGGCAGGGGTAAATATGGTTCAGGGGATGGTTTCTGCAACCAATGCCAAAGGTGCCGATAAGTATTTTTTTGAAGGAAATGCCTATTGGAACCTTTTCAATGCAGGAATTGCTACATATGGACTATTTCAACTTAAAAAAGAAGTAGGCAAAAAGTATACGCTGGCAGAAAATTTGTTAGCACAACAAAAACTGGAAAAATTACTACTCCTCAACACCGGCTTGGATCTGGCTTATATCACCACCGGTTTATACCTCCGAGAAAGGGGTGACAGACTCAATAATGACCAGGCCAATGGCTATGGGGGCAGCCTTATTTTACAGGGTGCTTTTTTATTGTTTTTCGACATTGTACAGTATGGAAATCATCGCCGAAATGGCAAAATATTAGAGAAAGCATCAACGCAACTGCAAATTATGCCCACTTCTACCGGTGTTGGACTTGTATACCGCTTTAAATAAGGGTTTTAGTTGGAAATTTTACCCCGAAAAGCTACTTTTGCAGCCCAGAAACGATAAAATCATTCCATGGCCGGACAGTTAAAAGAGGTTAGAAACCGAATTAAAAGCGTACAGAGTACCCAACAAATTACCAAAGCAATGAAAATGGTGAGTGCTGCCAAATTACGCCGCGCACAAGATGCCATTACCCAAATGCGTCCCTATGCTAAAAAATTGCAAGAAATGCTCAGCAATATTGTAAGCAGTATTGAAGGGGGGATGACACTTGCTTTGGCAGAAACACGTGTTGTTGAGAAAGTACTTTTAATTGTTGTAACCAGTGATAGAGGATTATGTGGTGGCTATAATGCTAACCTTATTAAACTGGCTAAAAGCACGGTTGCCACTAAATATGAAGCACAGTTTAAAAAAGGAAATATCGTTATTTGGAATATCGGTAAAAAAGGTTGGGAAGGCTTGACCCGCGCAGGCTTTAATACTGATGCCACTTATAAAGATCTATACCACAACCTAAACTTCGAATCGGTACAAGCAGCTGCACAAGCGGCTATGAAAGCTTTTGAAAATAAAGAATTTGATGCCGTTGAAATTATTTATAGCGAGTTTAAAAATGCAGCTACACAATTGTTTGTAGCCGAGCCATTCTTACCCATTCAAAAAGTTGCCAATACCGGCAATAAGAAAAAATCTGATTTTATTTTTGAACCTGCTAAAGAAGCGTTGATTGCCGAGCTGATGCCTAAAATTTTAAATACGCAATTATATAAAGCCGTATTAGATGGTAACGCCAGTGAACATGGAGCACGTATGACAGCCATGGACAAAGCCAGCGATAATGCGAATGAATTGCTGAAATCCCTTAAGATCAGTTACAATAGGGCTCGACAAGCAGCTATTACAACTGAACTTACTGAGATAGTAAGCGGTGCGGCTGCGTTGCAGGGGTAGAAAGAATTAATAATTCTTAATTATTAATTATAAATTATTAATTTTCTCGAATCATGGAACTAAGCGAAATCATTCCTCATATAGAAGTACTCATATTCGCCAGTGAAAAACCACTGACTTCATTAGATATTGTAGAATTGATCAATAATAGCTTTGGCTTCTTGGAAGAGCGTATTTCTTTGGATCAGGTTGAATCTGCAGTGGAAGGTATTCGGGAGAAATATAGTTCAGAATTTTATCCCTTTGAAGTACGTGAAAGTGGGGGAGGGTGGCAGTTCCTCACAAAGAAAGAGTTCCATAAAACTATCGCTCAATTAAATGGTGATAAATTTTTGAAGCGATTATCTGCAGCAGCTTTAGAAACTTTGGCCATCATCGCTTATAAGCAGCCTATTACTAAAGGAGAAATAGAAGCTATACGAGGTGTGAACAGCGATTATAGTATTCAAAAATTATTAGAGAAAGAATTAATTCTGATCTCCGGAAGAAATGAGCAAATGCCCGGTAAACCACTGGTATACGCTACTTCCAAAACATTCATGGATTATTTCGGCATTAACACAGCTGCCGATTTACCGAAAATTAAATAGGTATTAGCAGAACAAATCGTTGAAGGCACTATCATTAAACCCGAAGATTTCACGGATCAACCTGTTGCTCATTCTTTAGCAGATGCCGATGGCGTAGAGGGTGATGTATCAGACATTACTGTGAATGAAGAAGGAACATTGATCGTTAAAAAAGACGAAGCAACCAATACTAACGAAACAGATGCCACACAGGATTAATGTATCTTTAGACTATGGCATTATCGATTTCACCCATACAGATTCAATCTCTCACTACTACTTACGGAACTCCATTATATGTTTATGATGTTGATACGATCACTAAACAGTATCAAATTCTTACAAACGCATTTGCCCATACAGATGCCAAATTTTTCTACGCTTGTAAGGCCAATACGAATATCAATATCCTACAACATATCCAACGTATTGGAGCTAATATAGATTGCAGCTCTATCAATGAAGCCAAATTGGCATTGAGAGCAGGTTTTAAAGGATCACAAATTTTATACACCAGTAATGGCATTCATTTCAGCGAAATAGAAGAAGCTGTTTCATTGGGTGTATATATCAATATAGACAGTCTTTCCAATTTAGAGAAATTTGGCAAAAAATATGGTCACAGTTACCCGGTTGGGCTGCGTTTAAGACCCAATATCATGGCAGGCGGTAATCTGAAAATATCGACCGGACATACTAAAAGTAAATTCGGTATCCCTATCGAACAAATCGATGATATTATTGCGTTAAAAAATAAATACGATATCCATATCCAGGGATTACATATTCATACCGGTAGTGAAATTAAAGATGTGGATGTTTTCATCAAGGGAAGTAGTGTGTTATTTGATCTTGCAAATAGGTTTGATGAGTTGCTTTATCTCGATTTAGGAGGTGGCTTTAAAGTGGCTTATAAGGAAGGAGAAGAAGGAACAGATATGATAAAGCTGGGGCAGGAAGTAACTGCTGCTTTTGATCATTTCCATCAATCATATCCACGAAAATTACAGGTTTGGTTTGAACCCGGTAAATTTTTAGTAAGCGCTGCAGGATATTTTGTAACAGCGGTAAATGTGTTGAAACAAAATGGGGAAACCTTGATTGCAGGGGTTAACAGTGGTTTCAATCACTTAATACGTCCCATGTTTTATGATGCCTATCATGAGATAACAAATATTTCTAATCCGGAGGGTGCTAAAAAAAATTATATGGTTACGGGGAATATTTGTGAAACAGATACATTCGCTACAGACAGGCTATTGCCTGAAGTACGAGAGGGAGATTTATTGGTTTTCAGTAATGCCGGTGCCTATGGTTTTGAAATGGGCAGCAATTATAATTCTCGCCTATTACCTGCTCAGGTGATGATAAAAGACGGTAAAGCGTATTTAATACGCAAGAGAGATATTTTTGAAGATTTATTAAGAAATCAAGTTATCGTTGATGAAAACTAAGTTGTAGTTTGCATGCAATGATCCAAGTTACAGATATCAGAAAAACATTTGGCGACAAAACCATTTTAGATGGTATCAGTGCTACCATGGAAGCAGGAAAATGTAATTTAATTATAGGAACCAGTGGTAGCGGTAAAACCGTACTCACTAAATGCATTGTTGGTCTTTTTGCCCCGGATAGTGGTCATATCTTATATGATGGCGCGGATATGGTTTTAATGGATGAGCATGACAGAAAGCAATTGCGGCAAAAAATTGGTATGCTTTTTCAGGGAAACGCCCTTTTTGATTCCATGACAGTAGAGCAAAATGTTTTATTCCCGCTGGATATGTTCACGCGCATGTCGCAATCAGAAAAAAAGAAACGAGTGAATGAAGTATTAGCAAGGGTTAACCTAACTGATGCGCATAAAAAATATCCTGCGGAAATTAGTGGTGGGATGAAAAAAAGAGTGGGGATCGCCAGATCGATTGTACTTAACCCTAAGTATTTATTTTGCGATGAGCCAAATTCAGGTTTAGATCCACAAACTTCTTTGGTAATTGATAAACTTATCAAAGAGATCACTACAGAATATAATATCACTACCCTTGTTGTAACACATGATATGAATAGTGTGATGGAAATCGGCGATCATATCGTTTACCTTTATCAAGGAAGGAAGCAATGGGAAGGCTCTAATAAAGATATTATCTTCAGTAAAGATGAATTACTCAATAATTTTATTTTTGCATCTGAGTTTTTGCAAGATGCCAAAGAGATGAGGATGATTGAGGCGGGAAGAAAACAGACGATAGACCATAGACCATAGTGAGTAGTGATTAGTGTGTAGTGATTAGTAGTTAAAACTTTGCGTCTTCGCGACTTTGCGTTTAAATAGTTAGTATGAAAAAAATAAAGATTTTATTAGCCATAATTATCTTAAGCTGTTCCCTACATGCTCAAACTCCGATCGATACGGTTCCCCCCTATAAAAAAAATCCTACGATTCCTGAGTTTAGCATTTTACAAATGGATAGTACTTGGTTTACAAAAAAGAGTATAAAACCATACGACTATACGGCTATTATTTATTTTAGTCCGGATTGTGGGCACTGCCAACATGAAGCCAAAGAGATAGTGAATAATATCGACTCTTTAAAAAATGTGCTCTTTATTTGGGTGAGCTACCGCGATTTCAATGATATCAAAAAATTCTATCATCACTATAAGCTGGATCTCTACCCTAATATGATTATCGGAAGAGATCCTAAATACGCTATCCCAAGTTTCTATCAGGTTCGCTATACCCCTTTTGTAGCTTTATATAACAAAAAGCAGCATTTGTTAACAACCTGGGATATGGGGGTAGAAATCCCGGAATTGATTGAATTTATCCGAAAAAAATAAATATAGCCCCTACCTTTGCCCCGTCATTAAATCATTTAAATAGTTCCATATGAAAGTTACTGTAGTTGGTGCCGGTGCCGTAGGCGCAACCTGTGCCGATAATATTGCTCGTAAAGAATTATGTACCGAATTGGTATTGCTCGACATTAAGGAAGGTTTGGCAGAAGGTAAAACACAAGATATGATGCAAACTGCTGCCTTGCTTGGCTTCGATACTAAAATTGTTGGCAGTACCAATGATTACAGTAAGACTGCCGGTAGCAATGTTGTAGTTATAACCTCAGGTATTCCCCGTAAACCGGGAATGACCCGTGAAGAACTAATAGGCACCAATGCAGGTATCGTAAAAGGTGTTTGTGAAAATATTTTAAAGTATTCTCCTGATGCTATCATCATTGTTATCAGTAACCCGATGGATACAATGACCTATTTAGCATTAACTTCTACCGGTTTACCCAAAAATCGGATCATTGGTATGGGTGGTACGCTCGATAGCAGTCGCTTTAAATACCAATTAAGTCAACATTTAGGTTGTAGCCCTTCAGATTTAAATGCAGTAGTAGTAGGCGGACATGGAGATACCACTATGATTCCGTTGATTCGTTATGCTACATGGAATAGCGCACCTGTAACTGATTTTTTAAGTGCTGAACAACAACAACAAATCATAAATGATACCATGGTTGGTGGTGCTACCCTAACAAAGTTAATTGGCACTTCTGCTTGGTATGCTCCGGGTGCTGCCGGTGCCGCTTTAGTAGAAAGCATTGTTCGTGATCAGAAAAAATTATTCACTTGTTGTGTTAGCTTAGATGGCGAATACGGTCAAAAAGATATTTGTTTGGGCGTGCCTGTAACTATCGGTAAAAATGGTTGGGAGAAGATTATTGATTTCAAGCTTAATGCCGAAGAACAAGCTGCCTTCAATAAAAGCGCCGATGCCGTTCGCAGCATGAACGATGTATTGAAGACCTTATAATTTAACGGACATATTATTCTCAGAGCCCCAACGATTCTTTGGGGCTTTTTTATTAATTGTATTTACTTAGAACGACTAGCGTGATTTTTATTCTTGATAGTTTCTTAATTTAAATTATACCCGAGGTATTAGAGGTAAGCTTTATAAAATTCATCAAAGAATAATTCGTAACCCCAAAAAAGAAGCTAACCCTATATTTAGCTTATTCAAGCCAGTTTTATCAATCTTACCTAATAATCCTTTAATTAGTATTTTATCTAGCGTAGCTATTTTATTCACTTTAATTAATGAGGCTTTCTTCAACCCATTATTTTCGCTTGCATTTATTAAAAAATCCACCGGTGACTGATGAACAACCTGAGTAGTAATAAAACATACAGTCACATCGCGATCCACGGAACCTAATACCAGGGCTGGCCTGTACTTACTTGAAGTAAAATCCGTAAAAGGAAAGTTTACCAATACAATATCACCCTTATCCATTATAAACTTCCTTTAAATCAGCTATACTATACAGTTCTTCTTCATCTTTCAAAAAATCTAAAGATTTTGTAGTTGATGATAATTTAGCTAATTCAAAAGAAAAGTTTGTTACCTCTAATCTTTGGGAGAGAGAATCTACAAATTCAGCAACTTCCACTAATTTATTGTCTGGAAGTTTTTTGATTGCTTGAATTGTGGTTTCCATTAACGTATCTTTTATCATAGTATGGATTTTATATAAAATTACTATAAAAATACTGTCAAATGATGTTTAAACGTATATATATGTATAAATACTATAGGCTTAATACTGTTTCAGCAATCGCTTCAATATCTTGTTCTTGCATACATTTAAAATGTCCTTTGGGGCATTTTTTTGTGCCATAATTGGAACAAGGTTGACATGATAAATTGGGTACTACAAAATTTTGATAGGGATGATCTCCCAATAACGCTAATTGTTGCTTACCATAGTAGGGCTCTACATCCAATTTAGGAGATGTACCACCCCAAATGGCAATCGTTTTTTTACCTAAAGCACAAGCTATATAGAGCAACCCGGTATCGTGCGATATTACCATTTTTGCTAACCGTATAATATCGGCAGATTCATTCAAGGAAAATTTTCCGCAGGCATTATAAATACGAATGGGATCCACAACAGCAATGGCTTCTCCTTCGGTATTATCTTCTTTACCACCTACCAAAATAATCGGAAACTGAATAGCAGTACACAATTCTTGTAGCTTAGTAATCGGTAGTTTTTTAGTATAATAGGAAGCTCCAATAACAATAGCAATATAACCTGCGCGGTGCGACAAAGGCAAGTCGCTATCAGATATCTTAGATGAGGGAGGAATGAAATAATCGAGTCCACGTTCATCATTCACCACACCCAAAGGCTTTAAAGTATCTACACATCTATCGCTGATATGCCTGCCACGCATTCGGTTAATACCAAATTTGGTAAGTAAAAATTTTTGTCGGCTTTCTTTATCATAAGTAAGTGCCGGCACATCAAGTCTCCATTTAATGATACTTGTTCTAAAATTTTTATGAAGATCAATGATATAGTGATACCCTTCTTGCTTTAGGTATCCAATCAGCTCATTTAAATTATCATCATAATAAAAAAACTTATCGATGTAGGGGTTTGCTTCAGTTACAGCCTTAAAAGATTTTTTGGTAAGGAAATGCACTTCTGCATTCGGCACTTGTTGTTTTAAACAACGGATTGCCGGTGTAGTCAGTACAATATCACCTATGGAGGAAAATCTTATAACTAAAAACTTCATGATGCAATATAAGTCGGGAAGTCCGAAAGTCGGAGAGTCCGAGAGTCCGTAAACCAACCTTCGGTCTTTCCGACTTTCCGACTCTCAGACTATTCCTCAAGATAATTCAAATCCTTTTGAAAGGTTTCTTCTGTAAAATAGAAAGCAATCAGCGTAATACTAATCACTACCACACCTGTTACCACACCACTTTGATATAAACTCCATCCCCATTTTTTTTGAAATAAGTTAAGGAACATCAAGTTGATTAGCGGTAATGCCCCCCGTACCATATTCGGAATAGTGGTAGCTGCAGTGGCGCGTAAATTAGTACCAAACTGTTCCGCACCCATGGTTACAAATATGGCCCAAAAGCCGGTACTAAATCCAAGCAAACCGCAGATCCAATACATGGTAGTATCGTTTGCGTTTACGGTACTAAAAAATAATAATAATCCTAATACCGTTAGGCTATAGAAAATAAGTAATGCTTTTTTCCTGCTCTTAAAATATTGACTTACTAAGCCAATAAGAATATCTCCAAAAGCAATACCTGTATATGCATACATAATAGCCCTGCCACTTTCAATGGCATTTGCTCCATAAATTTCTCCTGCAAAACGGTTGCTTAAGTTCACTAAAATACCAATTACATACCAGGTAGGTAATCCGATCAAAATGGCAAGCATATATTTTTTGAATCGTTTACCATTATTGAAAAACATAAAGAAGTTTCCTTTTTGAATATATTTATTTTCTTTAGCTGTTTGATACATCCCGCTTTCTGCAACAGAAATTCTTAGCACTAATAAAAACAACCCTAAACCACCCCCAATTTTATAACATAAACGCCAATCATCTGTGGCTTTATACACGAAATAAGCAAATACAGCCCCGAATAGACCAATGCCTGCAACCAAAGAAGTACCTACCCCTCTTTTATTTTTTGGTAATAGTTCACTTACTAAAGTAATACCGGCTCCTAGCTCCCCTGCTAAACCAACACCTGCAACAAAACGAGCCCAGGCATATTGATCAACAGTTTGCACATAACCGGTAACAAAATTGGCAATGGAATACAAAGCAATAGAGCCAAATAATACGCTTAGTCTTCCCTTCTTATCGCCTATAGTTCCCCATAAAATTCCTCCTATAAGTAACCCTACCATTTGCCAATTAATAATTTGTGTGCTGGCAGCAAGTACTTGCGCCTTATCTGTTAATACCACACCCAAACCCAATAAACTTGGCTCTCTAACTATCGTAAATAAAAGTAAATCGTAGATATCTACAAAATAGCCAAGTGCTGCTACAATTACGGGTAAAGAGATAATTCCATATTGTTTTTGAGACATATATACGCTTTAATTTATTTCTACAAAATCTAAGTTTTTTCCAAAGCTTTCTTTAATAGTAAAAGCAGCTATTAGGGCTACTGTCATTAATATTACACCTGTTATCCATCCACCGGTTACATAACTTCCGGTCATATCTCTTAATAATTTGAATAACAAGATAATTAAAGGTAAGGCGCCACGAACCATATTGGGAACAGATATGGCCGTTGTAGCTCTTAGGTTCGTACCAAATTGTTCTGCACTCATCGTAATATAAACGACAGAGAATCCGGTGCCGAAACCTAAACCTGCACAAATCCAATACATGCCTTGTGCCGTACCGAGCGGTTGAATGAAATAAAGCAACATGAACAAAGCGGTAATTCCATAGAAAATAAACAATGCTTTTTTTCTACTCTTCAAATAATTGCTTAATAGTCCGGTGGTAATATCTCCGAAAGCGATAGCGGTATACTGATACATAATGGCTTTACCGGGGTCTACCCCTTCAATACCAAATGCTTCCCCAAATTTATCCGAAAAAGTTACTAATACCCCTATCACGTACCAGGCAGGTATGCCAATTAAAATACATTTTAAGTAACGGATAAAACGCTCCCTATTATTCAAGAGCATCATATAATTACCTCTCTGTACGGATTGATTTTTTAATTGATTATATAAACCACTTTCGAAAATACTAACGCGTAATAATAATAATAATAAACCCATACCACCACCAATAAAATAACAGGTACGCCAATGAAAATTTTCTTTTAAGAAAAATGCAATCACAGCTCCCACAATTCCAAAACCGGCAATAACAGAGGCGGCGATCCCTCTTTTTTCTTTTGGCAATAACTCGCTTACCAGGGTGATGCTCGCACCTAATTCACCTGCTAATCCCACACCGGCTATAAAACGCATCAAAGTATATTGTGGTACTGTATTTACAAAACCATTGGCAATATTGGCCAATGAATACATGAGTATGGAACCAAATAAAACACTTAGCCGACCTTTCTTATCACCCATGATACCCCAAAGTATGCCGCCTACTAATAATCCGATCAATTGGATGCTAATAATCCATTCGCCCTGATGTAATACTTCGTGGGGAGTTAATCCTAGATCGGCTAAACTAGGTTTTCGTATAATGCCAAATAAAAGAAGATCATACACATCTACAAAAAAACCAAGCGCACCCACAATTACCGGGAGAGAGAATATGCTATATGTTTTAGTACTACTCACTATACACTATTCACTAAACACTTTTTTTCTTCCCAAACACTAACTTGAAAATTACCGGTGCAGTAGTTACTAATACGATCCCCAGTACAATTACTTCAAGGTGCTTTTTTAAGTCGAATCCGAATTGAGCAAGAATCCATTTCTGCAAAAAATGCCCCGCTAAGATCATGGTACTCACCCAGGCAATACAACCAACAATATTATAGAAGCTGAATTTTTTTTGATCCATGGCAACGATACCGGCTACAATAGGGGCGAAAGTTCTTACAATGGGCAAAAAACGAGCAATAATAATGGCACCGCCTCCATGTTGCTCATAAAAGTCGTGCGCCTGTTGCAAATATCTTTGCTTGAATAACAGGTTATCTTTCCATTGGTACATAGCCGGACCAATTCGTTTACCAAATGTATACCCTACCGTATTTCCTATAATTCCCGCTACGCTTACCAAGGCGATCAATACGAATAAATCGAGCCACTCATTTTGTATGGTACCTAAGCCTATCAATTTCAAAAATTCATGTGATAAACCGGGTGCTACAGTAGCGCCTTCGCCAATGGTGTGTGCAAAAATACCTGCTACAAAAAGCAGGGAATCGCCCGGTAAGAAGAATCCGGCAAATAATCCTGTTTCTGCAAAAATCACAAAGAGTATGAGCCACAAACCTCCGTTCTCAACATAGAACTGAGGCTGTAATAATTGTGTCCAATGAAAATCAAGTAATATCGCTACCATACTATTTCTTTAAGCAGCAGTAGCTGCGGTTTCATTTAATTCTCCCTCCCATTTACTTACCACACTGGTGGCTAAAGCATTCCCCAATACATTGGTACCGGTGCGGAACATATCACAGAAATGATCGATGGGTAAAATCAGGGCTACCCCTTCAGGTGGAATTTTAAACATGGCACAGGTAGCTAATACGATTATCAAGGATGCTCTCGGAACACCCGCAATACCTTTGCTCGTAAGCATCAGCACCAATAACATCGTAAGTTGCTCACCAATGGGCATGTGGATACCATAGGCTTGCGCAATAGCTAAGCTGGCAAAAGTCATGTACATCATACTTCCATCTAAATTGAAAGAGTAACCCAACGGAAGTATAAAAGAAACGATTTTATTTTTACAACCAAAGCGTTCTAACTCTACAGTTAATTTTGGAAACACGGCTTCGCTACTGGTTGTGCTAAACGCTACCAATAAAGGGTTTGCGATATGCTGAAATAAATTTTTCATTCTTTTACCTAAGATGATAAATCCTGCTGTTGAAAGAAGGATCCACAGTATGGCGATCCCCAATACGAAATAGGCGAAATAAATAAAGTAAAAACTAAAAATACCCAATCCTTTTTCTGCAACTACAGCAGCCAAGGTGCCGAATACACCTACAGGGGCAATATTCATTACATATCCTACTATTTTTAAAATGATATGTGCTACCACATCTAACGCCTTGATAAGGGGTTTTGAATATTCACCCAAATTAGCAGCTGCTACACCAAAGAAAATAGAGAACACTACGATTTGTAAAATTTCATTGGTAGCTAAGGCATCAAAAGCACTGGAAGGCACTACATGCTCAATAAATTTTTGCAGGGAGAATTCTGTTGTTTTACCCATCAGGTCTTTTAATCCTGCATTATCGGCCTGCGTTAAATCTATATAGGAGCCGGGTTTAAAAAAATTTACCAATACCATACCTATAAGCAAGCTCACCAAAGAAGCGCTGATAAACCAAAGCATGGCTTTCCCGCCTACTCGACCAACCGTTTTCAAATCACCCAGTTTAGCAATGCCTACCACTAATGTGGTAAACACAAGCGGAGCAATGATCGTTTTTACCAATCGTATAAATATGGTGCCCAGCAATTTGATGCTTTTGGCAAATGTTCCGATCGTTTCGGGCGCAGCCGTTTCATGCACAATATAACCGGCTATAATGCCCAAAAACATAGCAATTATGATGGAGATCGTTAGCTTATTCTTCATCAGCAACAAATTTGGCGGCAATATAACCTAATAATTGGAATAGCCTGTAGGATAGATTTGTGTAAGTTTTGGTGGTAGGAAGCGATATTATGATTATTTTGCCCAACATTCTACAAAGAACCCAATTAACAAATTATGAGTTTATTTAGAAAGAAATCACTTTCCGTGATGTTGTCTCAAGCCGGTGATTCTGAAAAGGGATTAAAAAGAACCCTCGGAGCCGGTAATCTTGTGGCACTCGGTATCGGTGCTATTATTGGTGCCGGATTATTTGTAAGAACAGCCGCTGCTTCTGCCGAAGCTGCTGGTCCGGCTGTTACTATTTCCTTTATTGTAGCTGCTATTGGTTGCGCATTCGCAGGTTTATGTTACGCTGAATTCGCTGCTATGATACCTATTGCAGGTAGTGCCTATGCATACTCTTATGTAACCATGGGTGAATTGGTTGCCTGGATCATTGGATGGGCCCTGATTATGGAATATGCATTGGGTGCTGCTACGGTGTCTATCGCATGGAGCGAATATTTAAATAATTTATTGGGCGGAACCATACCCTATCAATGGTGCCATTCCCCTTTTGAGAAATTATACCAGGTAACCGGTGATGCCGTAAATCAAATTACGGCTGTGTTGCCAGTTGCCGCTAAATCTGTTAAACATGGTATTCTTTTATTAAGTGCCGACCAGTACAAGGCTTTACCCGCTAACCTAACCGGCTTAGTGTCTATTACAAGCGGTATCGTAAATGCTCCTGCTCTTATCATCTTATTGCTATTAACGCTTTTGTTAATAAAGGGATCGCAGGAATCAGCTTTTGTAAATATGATCATCGTATTTGTAAAAGTGGCCATTGTATTGCTTTTCATCGGTTTTGGTTGGAAATTCATCAACCCACAAAATCATACCCCTTACTTAATTCCTGAAGGAACGGTTGGACATGAAGGGTTCTTTAAATGGGGATGGGGTGGTGTACTCGGTGGCGCGGCCATTGTATTCTTTGCCTTTATTGGTTTTGATGCCGTAAGCACTGCCGCTCAGGAAGCCAAAAATCCTAAAAGAGATATGCCCATCGGTATCCTTGGCTCTTTAGTGGTATGTACCATATTGTACATTTTATTCGGACATGTATTGACAGGAGTTGCCAACTATACCGAATTTAAAACAGCAGGTAAAGAAGCTTCCGTAGCGTATGCCATTCAAACCTATATGAAAGGGTATGAATGGTTGGGTACCAGTGTAACAGTAGCGATCCTTGCCGGTTTCTCTTCTGTAATATTGGTGATGTTAATGGGGCAAAGTCGTATTTTCTATACGATGAGTAATGATGGATTGATTCCGAAAGCTTTTGGCGATTTGCATCCTAAATTTAAAACACCTTATAAAGCCAATTGGATATTATTCATTTTCGTAGGCTTATTTGCCGCTTTTATACCGGGTAGTGTGGCAGGTGATCTAACTTCTTTCGGAACATTATTTGCCTTCGTATTAGTGAGTATCGGGGTTTGGATCTTACGCATAAAATCGCCCGAAATGGAGCGACCATTCAAAACACCATTAGTTCCTTTAGTACCCATTTTAGGTGCTGTTATTTGTTTAGGTATGATCGTTGCATTAGATCAACAAACATTAAAAGTAGCTTTTGGATGGATGGCTATAGGTTTGGTAGTTTACTTCTCTTACTCTAAAAACAGAAGTGCACTAAAATAGCAACCATATAAATTTTAATAAAACCCGTTACGATAGTGGCGGGTTTTTTATTGGCTTGGGAACAAGAAGAATATGCAGTAATTTTGCGAAATAGGTTATAGGCGATAGGTTATAGG
>CABHOW010000095.1 GCA_902168225.1 uncultured Flavihumibacter sp.
TTTTTTTTTTCAAGCAGAAGACGGCATACGAGATGCTCAGGAGTCTCGTGGGCTCGGAGATGTGTATAAGAGACAGTCCCCTTTCTTGTGTGCCATAGTAGTATGATTTTATAATAAAGAATTTCTCTTTATCAACTTGATTAATTAAGCGATGCTTTCGATTTTTATTCTTGTGTAATGAGTACGGTGACCGTGCTTCTTACGAAAACCTTTTCTTCTTTTCATTTTGAAAGCAATCACTTTATCGCCTTGCACAAGGTCGCTAATGATTTCTGCTTTCACAGTTGTTTTTACGGCACTACCGGTGGTAATGCTTCCATTATTATCAACAAATAATACTTCGTTGAATTCTACTTTGTCTCCGGTTTTACCCTGCAGGTGAGGAACATACAGATTTTGACCTTCCTGTACTTTAAATTGCTGACCTGCGATTTTTACAATTGCTAACATAGCTGTCCAAAATTAGGACGGCAAAGGTAGGGTTTTACAGCCATATTCCATAAAGAAATTGCAAATAAATTATCATAAAATTAGTTCCTTAAAACAGGAATGGGGGCAACAACCCCCTATTTTTGTTGCTTATTGATGCTACTATACCATGAATCTTAAGTCGATACTGGCCAAGCCATTTGCACAGATCATTCATAATAAAATTAGAAAAAATATGCTCTTGGCGGTAGAACACCAAGATGCTATTCTTCATAATCTCATACGTACAGGTTCGGGAACACAGTTTGGTGGGGATCATAAATTGAAGGAAGTAAATGATTATCAATCATTTACACAATCAGTTCCCCTCCGCGATTACGAGCAATTAAAAAACTATATAGAAGAGATTAAGCTTGGTAAACCCAATATTTTATGGAAGGGGAAACCTATTTACCTTGCTAAAACCAGTGGTACAACCAGTGGTGTAAAATATATCCCTATTACCAAAGATTCTATTCCCAACCACATACAAACAGCCCGTAATGCGCTGCTTTGCTATATGGCAGAATCGGGTAATACTGCATTTGCAAGTGGAAAAATGATTTTTTTAAGTGGCTCGCCGGCACTTGAAAGAACAGGAGGTATCCCAACCGGAAGATTGAGCGGAATCGTTAATCACCATATTCCCGCTTATTTGAGAGCCAATCAATTACCCAGCTTCGAGACCAATTGTATCGAAGATTGGGAAACCAAACTTGATCAAATTGTGGCAGAAACTTTGCTACAAGATATGAGTCTGATCAGCGGCATACCCCCCTGGATGCAAATGTATTTTGATAGACTGACAGAGAAAACGGGTAAAAAAATAGGTGATCTTTTCCCTCATTTTAGCGTGATGGTTCAGGGAGGTGTGAATTTTGAACCTTATAAAGCTAAGTTGATAGAAAGTATTGGCAGAAATATTGATACCATAGAATTATTCCCTGCAAGTGAAGGTTTTTTTGCTTTTCAAGATAGCCAAACTGAACCCGGATTACTATTAAATACCAATAGTGGTATCTTTTTTGAATTCGTTCCCGCAGGGGAGATATTCCAGACTAATCCAACCCGCCTCTCTTTGAAAGATGTGAAATTAGGTGAGAATTATGCCATGATCATTAATAGTAATGCAGGTTTGTGGGGGTATAATCTCGGAGATACCGTAAAATTTGTCAGTATCAATCCTTATCGATTAATTGTTACCGGAAGAACCAAACATTTTATTTCCGCATTTGGTGAACATGTTATTGGTGAAGAAGTAGAACAAGCCATGTTATTTGCCTTAAAAGAGCATCCCGCAAAAGTTACTGAGTTTACCGTGGCCCCGATGGTTCAACAGGGTGAGGGAAAGAGTTATCATGAATGGTTTATCGAATTTGAAGAAAGCCCTACCCATATAGAAGATTTTGCGAAAACATTAAATGAAGCACTTCGCAAGAAAAATGTGTATTATGATGATCTTATGAGGGGTAATATTTTATTGCCACTTAAAATTAGCAAATTGCGTAAAAACGGATTTATTGAATATATGAAGGGAGAGGGTAAGCTAGGCGGACAAAACAAAGTGCCCCGCCTTAGCAATGACAGAAAGTTAGCGGAGGGATTAACACCTTATCTTCAACATGAATAATTAATATTGAATGGGTGGGTATAATTCTTTTAATTTGTAGCCCAACCCCGTAAAAAAACTGAATGAATAAAAAAAGGATTGCCATTTTTGGTTCAACCGGTTCTATTGGAACACAGGCATTGGAAGTTATAAAAGCCAACCCGGATCTGTTTTCTGCAGAAATACTAACTGCACAAACAAATGATGAGCTATTAATTCAACAGGCGCTTCGGTTTAATCCAAATATGGTGGTTATTGGAGATGAAAAAAAATATACCATTGTAAAAGAAGCGTTGGCGCAAACCAATATCAAAGTTTTTGCCGGCGAGGATGCTTTGGCAGAAGCTGCTTCTGTAGATTGTTACGATATCATGCTTGCAGCTATTGTTGGGTATGCAGGTTTAAAACCCACTTTAAAAGCTATAGAATTGGGGAAAGCCATTGCATTAGCTAATAAAGAAACCTTGGTTGTTGCCGGAGATATTGTAATGAAATTGGCGGCTGAAAAAAGAGTACCGATCATACCTGTTGATAGTGAACATTCTGCTATTTTCCAATGTCTGGTAGGAGAGGGTAGAAATAAAATTGAGAAAATAATTCTTACAGCCAGTGGTGGCCCTTTTTTAGGGAAGAAACCAAACTTTCTGGTAAATGTAAAACGAGATCATGCTTTGCAACATCCCAATTGGGCCATGGGTGCAAAAATTACGATAGACTCTGCAACCCTTATGAATAAAGGGCTTGAGATGATTGAAGCCAAGTGGTTATTTAATTTGCAGGCGCATCAAATTCAAGTAACTATTCATCCGCAGAGTATCATACATAGTATGATCCAGTTTGAGGATGGTAGTATTAAAGCCCAAATGGGTTTGCCCGATATGAAGTTGCCAATTCAATACGCATTGGCTTTCCCACAACGTATTGCCAATAATTTCCCGAGATATGATTTTAAAAGGCCAAATGCCTTAACTTTCGAAGATCCTGACTTAAAAACGTTTCGCAATTTACAACTGGCTACCGATGCTCTTTATAAGGGTGGGAATATGCCTTGTATATTAAATGCAGCGAACGAAATTGCCGTTTTCGCGTTTCTAAGAAATAGGATCGGCTTCTTGGATATTACAGAGTTGGTAGAGCAAACCATGCAAAAAATTGCATTTATTGAAAGACCAACATTAGCAGAGTATTTTGAAACCGATGGAGAAGCACGCAGTTTTGCAGCTTCTTTGATACATATGTAAAGTAAAAAGTAAAGCGTTGTAGTTATGAGTTTATTAGTGATTGATTGGATGAGTACTTTGGTTAAAACAGGGCAATTTATATTGTCGTTTGCCATATTGGTACTGTTGCATGAAATGGGTCATTATTTCCCGGCGAAATGGTTTAAATGCAGGGTAGATAAATTTTATTTATTCTTTGATCCCTGGTTTAGTATTTGGAAAAAAAAGAAAGGAGAAACAGAATACGGATTAGGCTGGATACCCTTCGGTGGTTATGTAAAAATAGCCGGTATGATAGATGAAAGCATGGATAAAGAGCAGCTTAAAAAACCGGCCGAGCCGTGGGAATTTCGCTCCAAGCCCGCTTGGCAACGACTCATCATTATGATCGGCGGGGTAGTTGTTAATATAATACTCGCTATCGTAATTTTTATTGGTATCACCTGGGTATGGGGAGAAGAACAATTACCGGTAAAAAATTTGAAATATGGATTGTCGGTAGATTCAATCGGAAAAAGTTTTGGTTTACGGGATGGCGATAATGTAGTGGGTATTGATGGTAAGCCCATCGAAAATTATGGTACGCTGGAATCTGAAATGGTACTCAAAGAAGCAAAGCAACTACAAGTATTAAGAGACAATAAAACTATTGATATAGCAGTACCAAGATCGGCTATCAAAGCAATCATCAAAGAGAAGAAATTTGGGGCCATGGTAATACCCCGTTTCCCTGTAATTGTAGACTCAGTGAGAAAAGATGCGGTGATAAAAAATGGTACCATGCGTAAAGGTGATACCCTCATTGCTATCAATAATCAACCCTTTAAATACTTTGATGAATTTGATAGGTTGAAAAAAAACTATGCCGACTCTATTATTACACTTACAGCTATCCGTGGGAAAGATACGGTAACTATGCGCGCACTGGTCACTAAAAAAGGGTCAATCGGATTTTACCAGCTTACGCCTTTCAAGATTTTAGAAACTACTACTAAATCCTTTTCATTGTTAGCATCTATTCCGATTGGTTTTACACGTTGTTGGGAAACTTTGGATAGATATATAACTGGATTGAAACAATTATTTACCGGTAAAGTAAGTGCCAATGATTCTTTGGGTAGTGTTATTAGTATTGGTAATACATTCCCGGGTGTATGGGATTGGGAAAGGTTTTGGACACTCACCGGTATCTTCTCCATTGTACTCGCTTTTATGAATATTTTACCCATTCCTGCTTTAGACGGTGGCCACGCGTTATTCACAGTATATGAAATAATTACCGGTCGCAAACCCGGTGATAAATTCATGGAATATGCACAGATGGTAGGTATGGTATTATTGCTTGGCTTAATGGCCTATGCACTGGGGCTAGATTTTTGGAGGCTTTTTAAATAGACGATAGACGAAAGACGGTGGACGGTAGAAAGGCTGTGAAGAAATCTTCAATCTTCAGTCTTCAATCTGTAAGAAATCAATAATAACCAGATTGTAGATTGATTATTGAAGATTAACTTTGTATTTCCTGGGGCCGTTTTGGTTTCGACAGCTAAGGTTACGGTTGGTGTAAGCATGCAGTGCGTTGGATAATTAGCACTTTAATCTGAATATTCAAACTATAACTGGCAATACACAGTATGCCATGGCTGCCTAATCAGTGATTAGATAGTCATTTGGGCCGCCGCACAGGTTTGCTTCTTACCAGGTGCCGCCGCCGACTCAAAACAAAAGAGGCTGCTACAATAGAAGGCTGTGACTATTGTTTAAGACCATACAGCTAAGCGTTCAATTGGTTTGTTCTTTTCCTGTTGAATGCCTACAAATAATAAAGAAATAAGCATGTAGAAAGCTAATGGCAACGTAGTTTGGACACCGGTTCGAGTCCGGTCGGCTCCACAAAAGAGATCCCGCGTATCGCGGGATCTCTTTTTTTATTTATTGATCATTGTATAAATAAGCGTAGATGCCTAAAGCTTGTGTTATTAGTTTACCTAATTTTAATACCAAAGTTGATGTCATGGAAAAAGTAAATTTAGAAAATAAGTTGGCTCTTTTTGCGGAGTACTGGGCACCCAAAATAGTTGGGGAATTGAACGGACAACATGTAAAACTTGTGAAAATTAAAGGTGAATTTGTATTCCACAAACATGAAAATGAAGATGAACTCTTTCTCGTAATAAAAGGGTCATTTAATATGGAATTTGAAAATCATAAAGTTCATCTAAACGAGGGTGAATTTTTAATTGTACCAAGAGGTGTGGTTCATCGTCCTGTTGCAGAAGAAGAATGTAGTATTCTTCTATTTGAGCCTTCGGGTACGCTTAACACGGGAGATGCAGTTAATAAAGAGCTAACAAAGTTGGTATTAGATCGGATATGATTATTTTTAGGGCATTCCCATTTCAAAAAAAGACGCTATACTTTTAAAATAGTTCCCTTTTCTTTTTTAATGAAACCTTCAATTTTTTCTCTTTTACTTTTCATTGTATGTAAGGGTTATGCTAATGATAGCCTAATTATTACACATATACTCAATCGTATAGCTTTACTACAAACCAAAGAATCCGGTGTATTTCCCAAAGGAACGATTCCTTCTTATCGGATGTATGCTTTAAATAAAACCAGGTATAAGGCAGATATAAACCCTTTTTTTACTGGGTTAACAGTATTTACATTAAATAATATTAAAGAAGATTTATCTCCGGAGCAACATAAAATAGCTGATAAAATTATTAATGAAGCATTACCCTCATTCAATAAATTCCAAAACAGAAAAGGTAGGGATACCTATAATTTTTGGCCAACAGATACCCCCCGCATTTTTACTAATGGCGGCTGGTTAAATTGGTTCGATAAACAACAGTCGCTACCCGATGATATGGACGACACGGTAATCCTTTTAATGGCACAACAAAAATCTGATACTACTGCCCAACAGATTCATGCACTCATGCAGGGTTATATCAATAATGAACAAAAAAAAATAACCAATACATTTTCGGAGTACAAAAAACTAGGAGCCTATTCAACTTGGTTTGGGGTGAAAATGCCGGTCGACTTTGATCTATGTGTGCTATCCAATATTCTCTACTTTGTGCAGCATTATAATTTAAAATGGACTACTGCAGACTCTGCAAGTTTACACCTGATTACAGAGCTGATTGCGTCTCGAAAGTATATTACAACATCAAACTATGTTTCACCTCACTATGTAACGGTACCCAATATATTGTATCATGTTTCAAGATTAATGTCGGTAAAGCCAATTGCCGCATTAGAAAAATTAAAACCTCAACTGATAGAAGATGCGCAGCAGGCTTTGGTAAGGGCTAACAATTTTATGGAGCAGGTAATGCTGAGTACAGCCTTGATACGATGGGGAATAAAACCACCCAATCTTATCCAAAAAAAAGTAGAAAGTATAGAAACATTGGTTGAAAATGAAGAGTTCAGTTTTTTTATTGCCAGTATGGCTTCTATGTTACCCAACCCTTATAAAAAATGGATGACTGCCGCAAAAGCAGGGACCTTTTATTATTATAGCCCGGGTTACAATAATGTACTGTTACTCGAAAACTTAATCCTACTAAAAAAACTTAAATTTTAAAAAGAGGTTTATTCGGATTTTGTTTCCGGATCATCAACTTTTGGAGATGATTCTATAGTTGGTGCTACATAAATAGTTTGGTGATAAAATTTAGTAGAAGGCTTTACTTCATTTAATTTTTCTTGGAATAAACCAATATAATTATTTTCTTTATTATTCTTATTGAAGATGTCTTTTAATTGTGCAAATAAGTCGGTAGAGCTAGCATCAAATACATTAGTTTCTAAACTTAATAATTTAATATTGGCCTCTACAAACTGATTCATTTCAGTATTGATTATCGTACAATGAATATTCCCTTTAACAATAGAGTCTTTACAGAGATTTACACGTAAGCTGAACACAGAACCTTCAAACTCGCCTTCAATTTTGATATCATTACAAATAATAACACCTCTTACAATACCGCTAGGGGTGATATGAATTGTTTTTTTACTATATAGCACACCAGTGAAATTGCCATCCAGTACAATATCATTCTCCGAATCCAATATGCCCGAAATATTAGTTGAGGCAGTGATAACCAACTTCTTGACATCAGATAGTGCCGGATTTATAAAGCCGCTGTTGAGATCGTCGGGTAATTGTTCTCTGAACTTGTTCATAAGATGCTAAAATTTGTTTTAACAAGATAAGCAATTATTATTTATGTCCATAAAAATGAATAATTAAATACGCTATAATACAAAGAATTAATACACCTAAAACGGCGTATATGAGCCAGTATTGATGTTGAAATAGCTTCCTTTTATTACGCTTAGCTTTAAGCTTAAGTGATTGCTTCAATTGTTTCCGAAGTTGTAATTGTAGCGCAGATAATGCAGTTGGGCTTTTGTATTGTTGCAAACCCTCTACGGCATCGTCTAAAAAGGGCGACTCGCTCATTTGCTTTTCTATTTCAAAACGAAGCTCCGGAGAAGCATCCCCTTCAAGGTACTGTATGAGCTGTTCCTCAGTAATGGAACTGGTAGAGGGTAATATGTTTTTCCAATCGCTCATGCGTCTTTTCTTTTTTTATCGATCAATATGCGAAGATTACGTTTCCCATTCTGGATATGACTTTTAACTTGTAAAAGGCTTAAACCTGTGGCCATACTGATTTCCTGATAGCTCTTTTTTTCAAGATAAAATAAAGTTACACAGGTTCTTTGATCTGTTTGTAGCGAAGGTAAACTTTGTTCCAACCAAATTAAATTTTGCTCTTTTAGTTGTGGCGTTTCAGCGGTTGGTTCTATTGATTCCTCAAACCCAGTATGCTCGAGCGAAACGGTCGTTTTTTTATCCCTAATTTTCATCAAACAATGATTACAAGCCACTTTATACAACCAGCTTTTAGGATAATAAATAGGGTACTTTCCTAATTCCTGGATAGCTTTTACAAAAACCTGTTGTACCGCATCTTTCGCTTCTTCTTCATTTTTTAAATACTTCATGCAAACTCCAAAGAGCAAGAGTGTATAGCGTTCCAAAAAAATACCTAACCACTGATTATTACCATCATTCCTGTAGTGATCCAATAAATCATTATCGCTAATATGGTTATAGTTATCCTTAGCCACGCGTTAAAATAAATCTTTTTGGTGAGATGCATGAATCTTCTATTTCCATACAATATTGTATATTCATATATGACTTATATAATGGCAATAGTTGGTGCAGTTCCCATGCGAGCAGATGCTGCTCATAGAAGTGAAATGGTAAGTCAGTTATTATTTGGAGAATTAGCACAGGTTTTGGATACTTCTCGCGATTTTTTGAGGGTTAGAAATATATATGATGGCTACGAAGGTTGGTGCCAAACTGCACAACTTGCAGCTATCCCCGATTTTATGGCAACCATTGTTTCAAAAGATGTGGCCGGTGATTATGTCAATACCATTAAAGTGAATGGTAAAGATATGCAAGTACCTTTTGGTGCTTCTTTGGGTTTATTTATGCATAGTAAATTAAAGCTTGATAAATATCATTTTGAATATTCAGGCACACCTGCCGTTCCTAATCAATCTTTATTTATTCCTGATTATATCAAACATATCGCCTATACCTATTTGAATACACCCTATTTATGGGGTGGTAGATCCATATTTGGAATAGACTGTAGCGGCTTTACCCAACAAGTGTTTCGCTTTTTTAATATGGTACTACCTAGAGATGCTTATCAACAAGCAGCTTTAGGGGATGTAGTAGGGTTTCTTCAAGAAGTTAGATGTGGCGATCTGGCTTTTTTCGATAATGAAGAAGGTCGTATTACCCATGTAGGTATATTACTAGATACAGAACATATTATTCATGCATCCGGAAAAGTAAGAATTGACCTGATCGACAATATGGGGATCCTGAATACCGACACCGGTGAAAGGACGCATAAACTGCGGATAATTAAGAGGTTTAAGCATTAGGGGATAGGGGGTAGGTGATAGGATATGGAGTAAAAGTAATAGTTAAAAATTTCTTTAACCTTACACCTCTTAGCTTATACCTACATTATATCCATCGCCTTCGCGAAATAAGTAACCGTACCGGGTAAGGCTAACCAAAAGAACTCACGATACACCACTAATAGTGTAATCATAATAGCTAACCAAAAAAAACAGAGAGCCCAATATTTACCGGTAGATTGTTTTGCTTCCATGAAGAATAATTATTTATGCAAAGATAAGTATAGCAGGTTATTTAATAAAGGTTTCCTTATAAAAATCAATCGCTTCTTGAACAATAGAAAGGGCTTTGGCCTTATCTCCAAAATCTTCCACTACTACGGTTTTATTTTCCAGTTTTTTATATTCTTGAAAGAAATGACGCAATTCATCAAAGAAATGCTTCGGTAATTCTTCAATATTATTATAATGGTTCACACCCGGGTCGGTAGCCGCAACGGCAATGATTTTATCATCGGGGTCGCCGCCATCAATCATTTGCATGACCCCCATAACTTTAGCATCCATCAATGTTAAGGGCTGAACGGGCAAAGAAGTGATTACCAGAATATCCAATGGATCTTTATCGCCGCCATAAGTTTGCGGAATAAAACCATAATTAATGGGATAATAAAACGAAGAGAAAATAACCCTATCTAGTTTTAGTAGTCCACTTTCTTTATCGATTTCATACTTACAGCGAGATCCCTGTGGTATCTCAATGCAGGCAGTAACTATTCTGGGTGCGTTTTCGCCATGATGAACCCCATGCCAGGGATGTAATACATTTGTTGGAATCATAAAATATTATTTATTAATCGGTATCCTACTGTTACAGCTATTAGCCCTAAAATTAGGGTGCTAAAACTATAGATACAAAAAAGAAGATATCGTTGGTCGTGTAATAATTGCCAATTTTCCCAGGCAAAGGCCGAAAAAGTGGTAAAACCACCACAAATACCTGTTACCAGAAATAGTTTTAGGGGTTCTTGTTCAGGAAATTTCTGATACCAAGCCATACAAGCACCTATTATCAAAGCTCCCGAAATATTGACCCAAAAAGTAGCATAGGGGAAAGGATTGTTTTTGATCCATAAACCGATCGCATATCGGCATACGCTACCTATCATGCCCCCAATACCTACCAATACAATTAATTTCGGATTCATTTATTGAAAGCTTTTTTTGTAATCTACTTTCCAACCATCTTGTTGCTTAATGATGTATAACCACTTACCGGTGGTATCTACAGTATTACTATAATGCAATTGAACCGTACTATCGTTTAGTTCTTTTAATTCTTTTATGTTGATAGAAGCAGCTCTCAGTTCTTGTCTACCTTCTTTATCTGCTTTTCTATAGGTAGCTTCAGTATCATTTAATAGTCCCTCATTGGTATTGTTGGCCAACATATAGTAACGTGCCTTTATAAAATCTCCTTTTAAACAACCATCTATAAATTCTCTTCCTGCGTCTAAGCCTGTTTCCGCAGGTAAAAAACCGGCTTTATGCTGGTTGCAGCTATAAAAAACTATCAGGAAAATACAGAGAAGCCATTTCATATTGCAATTTACTTAAAGATAGAGGTAATAAGGTTGAAGCAAGGAAGAAAAATTATCCGTATACTGGTTATTTGTCTTAATTGTAATGTCTTCAACAGTATGCTGCTGTATAAGGGTTGAAAAAAATTGGATTATTCTAAAGTAACCATGCTGTTCTGTTTGTTTACAATTTATCTGATGTATTAAGTAAAGTTGATGTTTGGCCGCCAACTCAGCTGATTGTGTTGCTCTTTCATAAGGTAATAGCATTGCAAAAATGCCCTCCCTTTTTAGCAGTGAGTAAACAAGTTCAAATAAAACGGATAGATCTAAGTTCATCTGGTGCATGGCTAAACTTCTACTTTCAGTCGGGCTCGTTAAATGATTCGCAAAAAAAGGCGGGTTGCAAATAATAGCATCATAAAAGTTATTGGTAAAAGCAGCAAATGACTGTATGGAGTTGTGATATACGTTGATACGCTCTCCCCAAATACTATTTTTGCAATTCTCAGCCGCTTGAGCGGCAGCATTCGCTTCGATTTCAACCGCATCGATTTGAGCTTGCGTTACTTGCGCTAACATTAACGACAACAGGCCTGTTCCTGTACCTATGTCTATTATTTGTTGTGGATTTTTATCCTTTAAAAAATGAGCAGTTACAGCCCCAAATAAACAAGCATCGGTAGTTACTTTCATTGCACAACGATCCTGATGAATGGTAAACTGCTTAAAAGCAAAAAAAGAATGGCTCATGCCTGCAAATTAATTGCTTTGTTTGAACCGCGAATTAGTTAATTTAGATGGTATTGCGTATGAAAAAATACAGCTCACTGCTTTGGTATGGCTTGGCATTAGCTTTACTAATGGGTATCCTCCATTTACTCGAATTCAAATGGTATATACTCGGACATGCCAGATGTAAAAAGAAGAATGCAAGCTATTGAGAAGGCGAAAGCAGTTGGATTATTACCTTAGTAATGGTCCTTTAGACTGATTATCATGCTCATTCATAAATATGGCCGAAAGTATGAGTGCTTTTTTTAGGAATAACCCCATGTTTGTGGTCTAAACTTAATAATATGAAAAAGAATGTACTTGTTTACGGATGCCTTTCGGGATCTATTTTTGTTGTATTTATGCTGCTACTCGGGCGTTATCATAGCAGCTTCGATTCGAAACGAGGGATGATTTACGGCTATGCCACCATGATCTTAGCCTTTTCCTTTGTTTTTGCCGGAGTTAAAAATTATCGTGATAAATATGCCGGAGGAAATATTTCTTTTGGAAAAGCTTTTAAAACGGCGATTTTAATCAGTTTGGTATCCTCCTGTTTTTATGTGGCTTCCTGGCTGGTTGTTAACAAAACAATGCTCCCCAATTTTGCGGAAGACTATGCCAATGCCTATATTAAATCCACTGTAGCATCCGGAGCATCAGCGGAAAAAATAGCCAAAACAACGAAAGAAATGGAAGACTTTAAAACCATGTATAAAAATCCGGTATACGTTGTTTTGATGACCTTCTTAGAGGTACTACCAATAGGCGTTCTTATTTCTTTGATTGCAGCACTTGTATTAAAGAGAAGAAAAGTAACATCTCAATCGGTATAAAACCACAACGCAGCAATTAACGTACATGAACGAATACTAATATTTGTTTCATGGTGGCTCTAGTTAAACCTGTTTACGCTACATCCTCTAAGCGAATACTCGTTTTCGGCATTATTGCGCTAGCTATGATATTAGGTATCGGTTTCATCAATCATAGTAGAGGGTTGGAATTATCGGCTCGCTTTCTGTACAGCTTCGCATTTACTATAGCTTGTATATTATATTGCGATTACAGAGGGTATAAACGCTATGTTAATACAGCAATAGTAATGGCAGTAAACTTTTTTTTAGTGCTGATCTCATTTGCGGAGGGGTTAGATACCGGAGGCTATCTATTTATACTGCCTACTATTTTTGCTTTGGTATTTATGATGGGTAATACCAGGGAATATAGAGGCGAAGTACTTTTCAATTTTATCCTGAGTATTGTTTCTTTTGCAAGCTGTATATTATTTGTTCCGGATAAAAGTAGTTGGCAGCCGATCAGTGATGAAATTTTTCAGAAAATGTTTGCTACGAATACCATTTCAGTAGTTATTTTATGTGCCATTTTTGCTTATATAGGTATATACTATGAACGTAGGGTTATTGCCCGATTGATTGATGAAAAAAATAAAGCAGAGCAACAAGAGAAAAAAATAAGAGAGCAAAATGAAAAACTACGTGAACTGGCTTTTATGAGTTCGCATACCGTTCGGGCTCCCTTAGCGAATATTCTTGGGTTAACAGAATATATAAAAGATATAGGTGGCGATAAAGAATCCGAACAATTTGCATTAGATGGTATTCGAGAATCGGCTTTGCAATTAGATAATGCCATACACAGTATGGTAGAAAAAACCGGATCACTCATGAAACAACAAACCCTCGCATAGCGAGGGTTTAATTCTTTTATAAAAAATCCGGATTATTTATCGGCAGTTAAGCTAGCCATTAAATATTCTTGATTTAAACGGGCAATATTACTGATTGAAATTTCTTTAGGACAAGTTGCTTCACAAGCTCCGGTATTCGTACAAGCACCGAATCCTTCTTTATCCATTTGGGCAACCATATTCAGCACTCTCGATTTTCTTTCAGGATCTCCTTGGGGTAATAAAGCTAAATGACTCACTTTAGCACTCATAAATAACATGGCAGAACTATTCTTACATGCTGCCACACAAGCTCCGCAGCCAATACACATGGCAGCAGCAAAACTATCATCTGCATCTTTTTTATTGATAGGAATAGCATTCCCATCAACTGCATTACCTGTATTAACACTGATATAGCCACCTGCTTGAATAATACGATCGAAAGCAGAACGATCTACCATCAAATCTTTAATAATCGGGAAGGCATTGGCTCTCCAAGGCTCTACAACAATAGTATCCCCATCTTTAAACGCACGCATATGTAATTGGCAAGTAGTATTTGCTTGCCAAGGACCATGTGGTTTACCATTGATATACATAGAACACATGCCGCAAATACCTTCTCTGCAATCATGATCAAAAGCCACAGGCTCTTCACCATCGCGGATTAGTTGTTCATTTAGTACATCGAACATTTCCAGAAAACTCATCTCACTGGAAATATTCTCGACGCGATATAATTTAAATGCACCCTTAGATTGACTATTTTTCTGACGCCAAACTTTTAGGTTCAAATTCATGTGATAATGTTCCATAGTTTAAATACTTATATAACGTTAGAAGGGTGATTTTATTTATAGTTACGCTGACTAGGTTTGATTACATCATATACCAATGGTTCTTTATGCAACTCCCAATTATGATCGCCCTTGTATTCCCATGCTGCTACATACATATAGTTTGCATCATCTCGTAATGCCTCTCCTTCAGGTGTTTGATATTCTTCCCTGAAATGACCTCCACAGCTTTCATTTCTGTTTAAGGCATCGATACACATCAATTCACCTAATTCAATAAAGTCTGCAACACGGTTGGCTTTATCTAATTCAGGATTCATCTCATTGATTTCTCCCGGAATTTTCACATCACTCCAAAATTCTTTTTTCAGGGCTTGTACATCGCGAATGGCTTGCTCCAAACCTTCTTTATTACGAGCCATACCGCATTTATCCCAAATAATTTTTCCTAAACGCTTGTGAAAACTTTCTACTGTTTGGGTTCCCTTGATACCCATCAATTGATGAATACGATCGTTAACCGCTTTTTCGGCAGCCTCGAAAGCGGGGTGAGAAGTTTCGATCGGCTTATTATAAATTTCGTCGGCTAAATAATTACCTAGTGTATATGGGATTACAAAATAACCGTCGGCTAAACCCTGCATCAATGCAGAAGCACCTAGTCTATTAGCACCATGATCGCTGAAATTAGCTTCTCCTAATGCAAACAAACCTTGAACAGTTGTTTGTAGTTCATAATCTACCCAAAGTCCACCCATCGTATAGTGAACAGCGGGATAAATACGCATAGGTACTTCATAAGGATTCTCTCCGGTAATTTTTTCATACATATCGAAGAGGTTACCATATTTCTCTTTAACAACAGCTTTACCCCAACTAATTATTTCTTCCTGTGAAGCATGATCTTTTCCTTCTTTATTAGCTTCAATTTTGCCGTAACGAATTATGGCATCTGCATAATCAAGGTATACAGCTTGTTTAGAGCTGCCTACACCATAACCTGCATCACAACGCTCTTTTGCAGCGCGGGAAGCCACATCGCGAGGTACAAGGTTACCAAAAGCCGGGTATCTTCTTTCCAGATAATAATCTCTTTCTTCTTCCGGTATATCTACTGCTTTACGCGTATCGTTCTGTTGTTTAGGTACCCAAATCCTACCGTCGTTTCTTAGTGATTCCGACATCAGTGTAAGCTTGCTCTGATGATCGCCACTTACAGGAATACAGGTTGGGTGGATTTGTGTGAAGCAAGGGTTAGCGAAAGCAGCCCCTTGTTTATGTGCTTTCCATGCTGCAGTAACATTGCTACCCATGGCATTGGTAGATAAATAAAATACGTTACCGTAACCACCGGTACACAATAAAACGGCGTGTGCAAAATGGCGTTCTAATTTGCCCGTAACTAAATCGCGTGCAATTATACCCCGAGCCTTACCATCGATCATTACAATTTCAAGCATTTCATGCCTGCTGTACATTTTAACCGTACCAAGTGCTACCTGTCTTTCTCAAGCCTGGTAAGCACCTATAAGTAATTGCTGACCTGTTTGTCCGGCAGCATAAAAAGTT
>CABHOW010000096.1 GCA_902168225.1 uncultured Flavihumibacter sp.
ATATTGTACATTGGCCGGTATTCGACAGAAAGTTAGTTGAAGGAGAAATTATAGAAAAACGACAATGGAAACTCATCCATAACGAACAAATTGCTTGTATTTGGGCTACGACTTTTGACGACCCCAATATTTGGGAAGAGCGAAATATTGACCCTGCCATTTATATACACCGTATCGCAACAAATCCCGATTTTAGAGGTCAGCATTTAGTTGGGCAAATAGTTAACTGGGCTAGGGTTTATGCAAATGAAACCCAAAAAACATTTATTAGAATGGATACAGTAGGTGAAAATCCGGGGTTAATTAATTATTACACGAAATGTGGCTTCGACTTTTTAGGTTTAAAGAAACTTAAGAATACAGCTGGTTTGCCCTTGCACTACGATAATGCAACTGTTAGTTTATTTGAAATTAAATTGGGATGAAGGAATGACAATTTTGAAAACCATTAGTAACCAGCGCACCACTTGCAAATTATAAGCTATGTTAAAATTAACAAATTCTTGAAAATATTGATTCTACCTTAGTAGTATAATTCGAAGATGTTTTCAAAGAAAAATATGGAAACTTCAAAATTTTGTAAATCTTTTATATTTCTATTTACAATATCTACCTTTTTTTCGTCATGTTTTACAGTTAAAACATATCCTATTAAAGGAACCTATCAAAATAAATATACTGGTACTGTTGTCAATACTAATAAAGAGGTCGTATGGAATAAAATAATTGATTTTTGTTCGCAAAATGGGTTATCAATAAAAGTTATTGATAGAAGCAGCGGAGTTATAGTTTTTGATAAAGTAGGTACCTCATGTACTTACGAAAAAAATGATTCAACTACTGAATTAATGAATGATAATGCTTGGTTGGTTGTTCCTAAACAATATCAGAATGCGTATCCACATATTTTAAGCCCTTCTTCTGTTTCTGCCGAATGGAATTTAAGAGTAAAAGAGTTACCAAATGATAGCTTTCTTATTGAAATATATTTAATCTATGCAAGACATCAAACGACTTACTCCACCAAGTACGATAAGTATATGGTTGATCATGAACTAAATGCTTATTCAAGGGGGCTGATGGAAAACCATTTATTATCGTTTATTAAATAAGTTAACCGGAATACTTAGGTTTTATTAATAATCCGCAAACATTGTAAATTCAGAATCGAAAATTTACCGACTGAAAGAAGGTCATCCCGCAAGTGTGTGATAGTTTGTAAACCACCAATCCAGTGATTTAATATTTTTTTAATAACTTACTATTTAAAGATCCTACAGTAGTATTACCTTTCATCTATAGTATAATTCATTAATAGATTCGGAAAAATAGTTAACGATTAAAAAATTTAAACCCGCCAATATGAAAAGAGTAATGATGTACATTTTTGTACTGTTTTTTTTAGCACAAAATGCCATTGCGCAAAGTGGTTATAAATTGACTAAAACATTTCATATAGCAAGCACGGGAGGCTGGGATTATATTACGGTAGACCCTACATCAAATAAATTGTACGTATCCCATGGAACACAGGTAAATGTATTGGATAAAACTACCGGGGATTCCTTAGGAGTAATATCCAACACAACAGGGGTTCATGGCATAGCATTGGTCAACAATATCAATAAGGGCTATACCAGCAATGGAAGGTTGAATAATGTTTCTGTATTCGATTTAAAAACCAATGCTGTGTTGAAACAGATACCTACCGGGGAAAATCCTGATGCTATATTTTATGAACCAGTTTCTAAAAAGATCATCACTTGTAATGGTAGAAGTAAAGACCTTACAATCATAGATGTTGCTAGCGAGCAAGTGGTAGCTACAATAGCAGTGGGAGGAAAACCGGAAACAGCAGTTAGCGATGAAGCAGGAAAAGTGTTTGTGAATATTGAAGATAAGAATGAGATCTTAGCCATTGATATCAAAAAGAACGAAACCAGTCATTGGGCATTGAATGCAGAATCGCCAACAGGCTTGGCAATAGATGTTGCGAGCAAGCGATTATTTGCAGGCTGCGAAAAGACATTGGTAGTAATGGATGCAACGAATGGGAAAGTGGTTACTACCATACCAATAGGTGAAGGATGCGATGGTGTGGCATTCGACAGTAAATCTAAGTTGATATTTACCTCGAACGGATCAGGTACGATGAGTGTGATCAAAGAAGTGTCGAAGAATAAATTTGAGTTAGTGGAGAATGTAGTGAGTAAAAAAGGGGCTCGAACAATCTGTGAAGATGAAAGTACCGGAGCTGTATACATGCCAACGGCAGAGTTTGAACCACAGGCGCCCGGAGAAAAAGGAAGACCAAAAATGATCCCGGGAAGTTTTCAAATAATTGTATTTCAAAAATCAAAGTGATTTTCCGAAACTAATGATTAGATGATAATTTCTTAAAGATCAGTTTACATCGTCGCAATAATAATTCGATTTATTTGCTAAAAAAAGATGAAAACTTTCTTTGCGATCTTTATTTTGTCTTTGTTTATTGTCGATGGAGTTGATGCACAAAATGATAACACCATTATTTTAAATGCCAATATTATTACAGCTGTTCATAAGGGAGAGCGAAAGCAGGCAGCGGTTATTCGGGAAGGGAAATTTATATATATAGGTACAAACCAACAGGCTCAAACTTACAAAAACGGTAATACTATAATTATTGATGCAAAAGGTAAAACAATAATTCCCGGATTTAACGATGCGCATATACATCCATCCCCTCAAATGCCTTTTGAGCATGTTGAACATGTTCTAAAATTAGATACTGTAACTTCCGTAGCGAGTTTAATAAATATCATTTCTAAAAAAGCCGCTATTACCCCGGATGGAATGCTTATACGAGGAAGAGGGTACAACGAAAGTAAATTAGGTACAGAGCCGTTAGCAACTATAATTGATAAGGCTACAACAAAACATCCTGTAATATTGGTTCATGCTTCAGGTCATAAATCTGCTATCAACTCTTATTTGTTATCTATAAATCATATCAATAAAAATACTACAGACCCTGCCGGCGGTAAATTTGATAGAGACGCATCCGGAAATCCGAATGGTATTTGTAAGGAATCTGCTACTCAAAATCTGACCAAAAACCCGGCTATTAAGCCCTATCCTCCCATAGGATTTGATGAAGAAGTAAAAAATTATGAGAGCTATTTTCGCGACTTATTATCATATGGTATCACTAGTGTAGGTGATGCAGGAGCAGATACTAACAGATTAAAAATTTACCGGGCATTAGTTCAACATAACTTCCCCATGCGATTTAATGTGATCATGTTGGATAAATTATTACCTGAAATGGAGGGTGGTGATGGCACTCATGAAGCCGATGCATGGAAAGTTTTGCAATTGTTTGGTGAAAATAAAATTAAACAAGTACAAAATGATTTCTTGCGTGTAAAGTCTATAAAAGTATTTCATGGTAACTCTTTAAGTGGAAAGACCTGTTGGTTATATCAGCCTTATAATATGGTGAACCCGGCAACAGGTAAGATGGATTATTACGGAATACCTTACAAACGCAGTCAGTCAGCATTAGATTCTTTATTTTTAGCGATCCATAGAAAAGGGTTGCAAATATGTGTACATAGCAATGGGGATAGAGAGATCGATATGGTGTTGAATGCATTTGAAAAAGTATATGCAGATGGTAATCCTTTACAATTGCATCACCGCATCGAACATTGCAGTGTTGTGAATGATAGTATCATTAAAAGAATAAAACGATTAGGCGTTATTCCTGTATTGCATTGCTATATCAATGAATTGGGTGATCTATTGGAGCCTTACGGTGATGATAGGTTGAATAATATGTTTGCCACAAAAAGTTTTTTGAATGCCGGTGTATTACCTGCTTTACATTCTGATGCGCCTGTTTCCGGTTACAATACTCTGGAAAGATGGGAATCTGCTGTTGTAAGAATTGCCCCAAGTGGCAAGGCTTTAGGCGCTAATCAATGTATAGATGCGGAAGATGCGTTAATGATGTACACAAAGGGTAGTGCCGCTGCAACGGATGAACCGGCTATAAAGGGTACCATTGAAACCGGGAAACTTGCAGACTTTATTTTACTCGATAAAGACCCTACTACTATTCCACCAAAACAAATTCACACGCTTCAAATTATCAATACCTGGGTTGGAGGGAAATTGGTGTATGATGCTTCCAAAAAATAAATTCAATAAAAGAATACCGTTTTAAAACCCTGCAAACTGTGTGATTTGAAAATTGTAAGCAACTTTTTTCAATTTATTTGTAGCATCTGCAACATTATACATAAAAACAGGAACGGCTAATTCATAAGTTGAACCGTGTGAGCGATAAGTGTTAGGCAATGTTTCTTGCTCTTCTTTTTCTAAATCTCCGAACACCGTATACTTATCACCGAACACAACCAAGTCTCCAATTCTGGATGGCAGTAAATGGTATTTTACAGCCGCTTCTTCTCTGCTCATAACTGTTTCAACTCCCTTTACAGACAGTAATAATTTTTTTACAGATGCAGCATCTTTGGTATGTTGAAGATATATGTAAGAAGTGCCACCAAACCCCCGATGGTGTATGAAGTATTTATCTTTCTCTGCCGACACCGCTGCTTTAATGGGCATATTTCTGTTCAAACAAATTTTTTGTAAATCCAGGCATAAACTTTTTTGGTGAACTGAATGATCAGCGGTAATAAATATTTTGGCTTGTGGTAGTAATAACATTATTGCATGAATAAGGCTATCCAAAGTATGCAGATGTTCTTTTGACTCTTTGCTTTCTGGTGCCCAGGTATGCATGGGATAATCTGTAGGATGGATATAATATAGATCAACATCGGGCATATTTTTCATGGCGTATAATGCTGCATTGAATAACCAATAGTTGACTTCCCTACTGAATACTGAAGGGGGTTTGCCAACTGCATCAATCCATTTTTGGGTAGCGGTTTCAGGGGAAATAGCTTCATCTGATCCTTTGAACAATAAACTTGTTGTTTTCTTTTTGCTGGAAAATAATAAAGAATGAACCCCTTTGGCTTTAGCCCTTTCAAAAATAGTAGGTGCCAATAGCAAAGAATCATCTTCCATAAAAAATTCCTGCTCTTTTTCTTTGTTATAAAATGTATTACCGGTAATACCATTTTTTTCCGGAAAAAAGCCTGTACAAATAGCCGCATTGTTTACATTGGTTACCGTAGGCATTAGCGCAGATACTTCTTTGTAGCCACCTTTTTTTTCAATCATTCGTAAAGTAGGCATCTCACTATTTCTATAATAATCAACGCCCATTCCATCGATCATTATTATGACTACTTTATCAGAAGAATTTATGCGTGTGTAGTTGGTGTTATAATCTTTCGGAAGAAAGCTTAGATACAAGTAAACAAGTGCGTAAAGAAAGTTCATAAAGAAAAGTCTTTTATGATGTTAAAATGCGACTCTTTATTAGATTACTCTACATATTTTTTCCGTAAAATTTCTTTCTCTTTTTTACCGACCCCTAATTCTTTTTCTAAAAAAGTATCGATAGATCCATATTGTTTTGTGATGGCTTGCCAAGTGGCTTCTAAGTAAGAGGGTTTTACGGTGATCATAGACTCCGCTACATTTTTTGAAACGCCAAATGCAGTAATCATTTGAATCATTCTGTTATTATCAGATTGTCTGTAATAGTTAGATGCTTCATAGTCTTTCCATATTGTTTGCTTTGGCACACCCAGACTATATAAAACTAAAGCCGTAGCAATACCTGTTCTGTCTTTCCCTGCAGTGCAATGATACACAATAGCATCTTTTTCATTTTGTGAAAGTAGTACATTAAAAAGCGTTTTGTATCTCAGACCTAAAGAATCTATTTTTTGATAATAACTAATCATCAACGAGTCCCCATTATTTGTTGATTTAAGTGTTTGCATCCAGTTTTGATTGGCTTCACTTCCCGCACCACAACGGATATAATTTACTTTATTCCATAGCGCATCAGGTGCTTTTTTAGATTCTTCTAGTCCTCTGAAATCAATATCTGTTGTTATTTTTCTTTTCTCTAATGCTAAAGCATCTTGATTGGTAAGTTTATTTATCTCTGCAGCACGATAGATTTTACCCCACTTAATCGTTTTACCATCATTTGTTTTGTATCCGCCGATATCTCTAAAATTAACCGCTCCTTGTAAATCAACTTTTCGTAAGGTACTATCATCTAACTGGGCGTAAGTTGCTGTTTTAATTACAATAGCGCCAATTACTAAACATGTTTTAAAAATTTGCATCGATTTTTTTTCAAAAGAACTGAAATTGTCAGCACCGAATATTACGGAATAGTTAAATGATTGTTGTTAACTCTATTTGATGGGCTTTAACTCAGTAATGGGCGATTTTGGAACCAATGCTTTGTTTACCTTTTCTACTATTAATTCTTTGTTTAGTTTGAAAGAAGCTGTTGTAATGGTGTTCTCTGCGTTCCCAAATTTGATGGTATAATTTCCGGCTTCGGCAATCCAAGCACCGGCATTTGTATGGAATGATGCCAGTTGCTCAGGCGTAAGCGTAAAACTTAATTCTTGTGCATCGCCGGGTTTGAGCAGATTTGTTTTTGCAAATGCCTTTAACTCTAATGACGGCTTATCCAGTTTTCCTGATGGGGCTGTTAAGTATAGTTCTACTACTTCTTTTCCTGATAAATTTCCGGTATTTCGAACGGTTAGGGATACTGTAATTTGATCTTTAAACTCAGGAGCACTGAGTTTGAGGTTCTCATACGCAAATTGGGTGTAGGATAATCCATGACCAAAAGGATACGCCGTTTTCACACCAAAGGTTGAATAATATCGGTATCCTACATAAATACCTTCTTCATAGGTTACTTCAGCGTCTGATTCAGGCTGCCCCATCATATTTGCTCTTTGGGTTCCGGGGATGGTTTTGCCCGGGAAATTTTTAGCACTGGCATCATCTTCATATCGGATAGGGAAACTGGTAGCTAGCCTTCCTGAAGGGTTCACTTTACCGGAAAGAATATCTGCCATTGCGTTGCCCCCCTCCATTCCGGGTTGCCATGCAAGGAGTATTGCATCTGCCAGATTACTCCAGGCTACGTCTATAGGAGCCCCTATATTCAGCACCGCTACCACCTTCTTACCTTTGGCATGAAAGGCAGTGGATACTTTTTCTAATACATTTTTCTCGGTTTCCGTAAGCAAGAAATCATCCTTTAATTTACGGTCGTTCGCTTCACCTGCATTACGACCAATGGATACGATCGCTATATCTGATACGGTTGATGCTTTCTCAATTTCCTCGGCAGGAACTACCATTTCGGGTAGGGGTACAAAGGGGCTCATGAGTTCCTCGAAAGGTGATTTTTTGGGTTTCTTCCCTTTTTCTGTTTCTACGTGTTGATTGTAAAGAGAGAACAATCTGCTGTTTACAGTGAAGCCTGCATTGAATAATCCCTGTGATAAAGAAACAGTATACATTTTGCCTACATCACCACTGCCTGTTCCACCTGCGATCAATTCAACACCGTTGTTCCCAAATACAGCTACTTTCGCTCCGGCAACAAGAGGTAAGGTTAAAGATTCATTTTTTAATAAAATCATACTTTCCGCTGCTGCTTTTCTGGCAACCTGCGCATTGGCAGTAAGAGGAGGGTTATCACTGAAATTATAGTTTTTGTAAGACGGTGTTTTCAAAATGATATCGAGGATCCCTGTTACATTCTCATCAAGTGTTTTTTCGTCTAATAAACCTTTTGTTATGGCATCTTTCAGCGCTGTTTTTTGTAGTCCTGTTCCCGGCATGAGGAGATTATTCCCTGCTTTCTGTTGGGCAACAGCATTTTTTCCTCCGAACCAGTCGGTCATAACAAATCCTTTGTATCCCCACTCTTTACGTAAAATAGTTGTAAGCAAATCCGGCTCTTCGGATGTATAAGTGCCATTTATTTTATTGTAAGAACTCATAACCGTCCAGGGATTGGATTTTTTAATGGCAATTTGCCATCCCCGAAGATAAAGTTCACGGAGTGCTCTTTCGCTAACCTTTACATCAACTGTGTTACGATTTGTTTCTTGATTGTTTAGTGCAAAATGTTTTATGGAAGTACCCACACCGGCACTTTGAATTCCGGAAACTATGGCTGCTGCAATATTTCCTGTAATGATCGGATCTTCTGAATAATATTCAAAATTTCGTCCACCCAGTGGATTCCGATGAATATTCATACCCGGACCTAAAATTATATCAATACCATATTCTTTTGCTTCGTTACCAAAACTGCTTCCCAAATTTTTAATGAGGGCGGTATCCCAACTAGATGCCAATAGCGTACCGGTTGGCCAAGCGGTTGCATAATACATTCTACTCTTGCCGGCGTTGAATGGATGGATACCGGCAGGTCCATCACAAACAACCAGTGCCGGAATACCCAGGCGGGGAATAGCAACCGTTGTTCCTGCCGCTCCTAAAACCCTTTGTTGGGCGGGGGTTGGTTTTGTATTGGTACCGGGCATTGATAAACCGGGCAAAAACATACCCTGACCTACTACCAAGTCAATTTTCTCGTCTAGCGTCATAGCTTTTACGACAGCAGAAACCGGGTCTTTTCCTAGTTGGGGGGTTGCGCTTTGGGCGGTACTAAGTACATACAAAAATACAGTAAGTACAAGCGAAAGAACGAATTGCTTTTTCATGCGGCAAGTAGTTGAAGATGATCTTATTGAGTCATTATGACACAATAATATTTGCTTTTGCCGAATACACCAAAAAATCTTTTTTTTGTGCTATGGCTTTACATAAACAGACAGCTCCCGACTTAAGTGAGTATAAGCAAGAATACTTTGTGAAAGGGATATCCTTGGATAATGTCATTTTTGGATTTCATGAGGAACAGTTTAAAGTTCTTTTGCTGCAATGCAGGAATAAAAAAAATTGGATGCTGCCCGGAGGGCATGTTTTGTATGAAGAAAATGTAGATGATGCTGCCAAGCGTATTCTGCAGGATAGAACCGGGCTAAAAAATGTATACCTCCAGCAATTCTGGCTTTTTGGGGATACGGAAAGATCATCCCCCAAAGTAGTTCATGCGGCCATGAAGGCATTACAACTGGATGGAGCTAATTCCGACTGGATGAAGGAACGGTTTGTGAGTGTTGGCTACTATGCTTTAGTGGAATTCGCAAAAGTGAATCCAAACCCGGATGCACTTTCCCTTAGCTGTGAATGGCATGATTTGTTGCAATTACCGCCATTGATTTTTGATCATCGAGCGATCGTAGAAAAAGCATTAGAACAACTTCGTTACCATTTATTATATCAGCCCGTTGGGTATAATCTCTTACCTAAGCAGTTTACACTGCGTCAATTGCAGTCTATTTATGAATTGATTTTAAATAAGAAATTGGACCGACCTAATTTCAATCGAAAAATGCTGTCTTTGGGTATTTTGATAAAAAAGGAAAAACTATTCAGCGGTTCCGCACATAAGGCTCCCTATCTGTACAGTTTTCATAAAAAAAACTATTTCAAATTCCTGAGCCAGGGTTTTAGCGATTGGTTTTAGTGGAACCTGTTTTGGATTTGCCATACAAAACCTCTTATTTACCGAATCTGCAAATCTTTCTCTAGGATTAATATTAGATTTGTTTTATTAAAATATATTATTCAATGCGTATCATCCTACTTAAATCATTGTTTGTAGTAAGTTTATGGTTATCCTTTTCTTCTCTACTCGCTAATTCCACAAGTTTTCCCAAAACAAAGTCTATATTTTTTATTTCTCAATTCGAAAATGTAATGGGTACATCTTTCGAAATGCGTGTTAAAGCAAACTCTTCGAAGCAGGCTTCTTTAGCGGAAAAAGTAGTTCTTCAAGAAATTAAACGACTTTCTGCAATATTAAGTGGGTATGATTCGCAAAGTGAGTTTAGCAAATGGATGCGTACCCAAAATACCCCCATTAAAGTATCTCCTGAATTATTGGAAGTAATATCTCTATTCGATGTTTGGCAAACAAAAACAAATGGGGCGTTGAGTGCGGCCGCAGAAGTTACCGGTACTTTATGGAAGGAAGCGGCTAAAACACAAATACTCCCAACAAAGGAAGCAATAGCCGGCGCTGTTAACGAATCGGCAAAGCCACATTGGCTGATTAATAAAAATGAACAAACACTTACTCATATATCTTCTGCACCCTTGATGCTAAATAGTTTTGTGAAAAGTTATATCATGGAAAAAGCCGCTGAAAAACTATATAACACTTTACATATCAATAATATGATATTGAATATTGGCGGAGATATTTTAGTAAAGGGAGAAGATCCTACAAATATTACAATCGCCAATCCTTTGGCGGCTGCTATCAATGATGCCCCAGTAGATATTGTTCGTTCGGAAAATAAGTTTATCGCTACCAGCGGTAATTATAAGCGGGGTTACCTCATTCAAGGTAAATGGTATTCACATATTGTTGATCCCAGAACCGGTAAACCGGTTGAAGAAATTATTGCCGCCACTGTTATTGCACCCAAAGCAACAGATGCAGGTGCGCTTGCTACGGCCTTTAATGTGCTTTCAGTAGAAGAAAGTAAACAACTGGCTTTACAATATCCCGATGCTGCTTACCTTATTATTACAAAAAATGGGGAGCAAATTAAAAGTAGTAATTGGGTTTCAGTTCAACCTGAAACAACAGCTCCCAATACAACAACGGTTTCAAAAGCTAATGTTTGGGATCCTAAATATGAACTTGTTGTAAACTTAGAACTAGCCAAATTTGAAGGACCCTATCGCCGCCCTTTTGTTGCCATTTGGGTAGAGGATAAAGACAAAAATCCGGTTCGCACTATTACGGTTTGGTATAATAAACCTCGCTGGTTAAAAGATTTGAGAGCTTGGTATAACGCTAATTACACAAAATTCAACCCTGAATCAGGAACCATAAGTACCGTATCTAGCGCTACTCGTTCTGCCGGACAATACGCCATTAAATGGGATGGAAAAAACGATAAAGGGGAACTGGTACCTACAGGGGAGTATACTGTAAAAATTGAAGTTGTAAGGGAACATGGAACCTATCAATTATATAGCCAGGATATTCAGGTAAATAATAAAAAAGCTTCTTTCGTACTTACTCCAAATACAGAAGTAGCAGCCGCCTCCATTGAAATAAAGAAGTTATAAGATGAATAAGAAATGGATCGCTAAATGGAGCAGGTGGCTACATATTTATCTCTCAATGTTTAGCTTTATTATCGTGTTGTTTTTTTCTGTAACAGGGCTCACACTAAACCATGCTGATTACTTTCAGAAAACAACAGTCAAAGAATATAAAGGGAGTATTGATAGTAGTTGGCTCAACACCAAGGATACGCTTAAAATCAAGAAACTAGAGATCAGTGAATTTTTTAGAAATAAATATGCTATCAAAGCAACCTTGGCCGACTTTAGAATAGATGATCATGAAATCGGGTTGGCTTATAAAGGTCCGGGTTATGAAGCATCGGTTTTTATAGATAGGGAAAATGCACATTACCAACTCACAGAAACAAATCAGGGGTTGATAGGCTTTTTTAACGACTTACATAAAGGCAGAGATACCGGAAAAACCTGGTTATGGATAATCGATATTTCAGCTATTTTGATGACCTTAATTTCTTTGACAGGTTTGGTATTACTTCTTTTTCTTAAAAAAAGGCGAAATGCAGGGTTATTGCTTGCAATAGTTGGGTTAATAGTGGTTATACTGTTTTACTGGGTTTTTTAATACCAAATAGATTGTATTATTTGATTAGTTATTTTAAAATGCTACCGTATTCGAGTAAGTTGAGAAATAATGTTTTAAATTCGTATTTAACCCGTTTTTAGCCGTAGCCTTGAAGATTTTTGCCTTAAAGCATTTGGTTCATGCATTCTAAACATCAGTATACTGATTCTGCGGCTTCGCTCAAAGATTTGAGAATTCATCATTTTTTTGAGCAAAGGGCAATTCTTTCTCCCGATAATATTGCGTTAAAACATCATCATGAATCTCTTACCTATGCACAGGTCAATGAAAAAGCTACAAGTTTAGCAGGATATTTGATAGAAACATTCCCTAATGAATCGATAATCGCTATTAATGCAGAAAGAAGTATCCATACCATAATTGGGGTACTTGCCATTGCAAAAGCCAATAAAACCTATTTACCTCTAGATAGCTCTTTACCTGTAGAAAGGCTGAAAAAAATGGTGCTTAATGCAAATGTTACTGCTTGCTTATGTGAGGGCACCGCTGCTTCGATCTATAAAGCCATGAATATAAACGTGGTACCATTCGATGCAAAACCGGTAAATACACAAATTTCCTTTGAAGAAAAAAAACTAGAAGCGGCATATCTGCTTTATACTTCGGGCTCCACAGGTATGCCTAAGGGTGTGCTCATGAATCATTTGGCACTTGTCAATTTATTGCTATGGCAACGGGAACATTCCATTGCGGGTATCGGAACGCGAACTTTGCATTTTAGTCCACTAAGCTTCGATCCTTCTTTTCTTGAAATTTTCTCCACCTTCGATACCGGTGGTACATTGGTTTTGGTAGATGATGATATTCGCCTGGATCCTGAAAAATTATTGCATTTTATTGAGCGCGAATCTATCAATAGAATTTATTTGCCTTATGTTGCTTTACAATATATAACAGATGCTGCTCAACAAACCGGTGTGTACCCAAGCGCTATTCAAGAAATGATCACGGCGGGTGAGGCATTACGTATCACTAATTCAATCATTCGGTTTTATAAAATGTTGCCTCATGCAAGATTATATAATCAGTATGGACCAACAGAATCTCATGTAGTTACCGAATTGCAACTAACAGGAGACCCTGCTTTGTGGGAGCCTTTACCGGCAATAGGCAAACCTATTTATAATACAGATATATGGATTTTAGATGAAGCTTTGAATCCGGTACCTCCGGGTAATGAAGGAGAGCTATGCATTGGAGGTTTATCATTAGCAGATGGCTATTTGAATGCACCTGATGTAACCAAAGAAAAATTTATTGAGTGGATAAATCCTGAAACCGGTCTTGTAGAAAGGATCTATAGAACCGGAGATATAGCATACGAGCGAGAGGATGGAAATTTTGTTTTTTTAGGGCGAAGAGACGATCAAGTAAAATTACGTGGGTATCGAATTGAGCTGGGAGAGATAGAAGTAGCTTTAAGTAAGATTGAAGGTATAAAACAGGCAGTAGTGATAGTTGGGGAAGATCACTATCAGCAAAAAAGAATGATCGCTTATATGGAACCTGTATCTGTTCAGGTTCCTATCAAGATTATTCAAAACTCGCTTCATAGCATTTTGCCCGATTATATGGTTCCGGCATTATTTGTTTGGGTTCATCAAATGCCTAAAACCAATAGTGGTAAGATCGATAAGAAAAAATTACCATTGCCTAATTATGCAAGACCCGATATTCACAGTATTTACAAGGCACCCCTAAGAGAAACAGAAAAATCTATTGTAAAAATTTGGGAAGAAGTACTTGGTATTTATGGCATTGGAATAAAAGATAATTTTTTTGAATTGGGAGGAACTTCATTGCTAGCTATCAAAGCAGTTAGCAATATGAAGAAAGTATTCAAAAAAGATTTCCCGATAAGTAATTTTTATAGGCATCTGACTATTGAAGCACAAGCGACCTATATTGATGAATTGGTTACTGCAGAACCAATATTTCGTAAAAAAGAAAGTAGTAATGAACCTATTGCTATTATTGGGATGCATGGAAGATTTCCCGGAGCAAATTCTATACATGAACTATGGCAATTATTAAAAGAAGGAAAAGAGACAATTTCTTTTTTCTCTTCGGATCAGCTTGATCCATCCATCCCCGACACAAATAGAAAAGACCCATCCTATGTTAAGGCAAGGGGTATATTAGCCGATGCCGCCTATTTCGATGCCTCATTTTTTGGTATTGCACCCGCACTGGCAACGCTCATGGATCCGCAGCATCGCATTTTTTTAGAGCTATGTTGGGAACTGTTAGAATCTTCGGCCCATCTCCCCGAACATTTCACAGGTAGGATAGGGGTATATGCCGGATGTGGTAACAATACGTACTATTTAAATAATGTACTGCCCAATAGAGATAAAGTTGATACAGCAGGAGCATTTAATGTAATGACGTATAATGAGAAAGATTATATCGCTTCCAGAGTTGCTTATACATTAAATTTGAAAGGTCCTGCTGTAAGCGTTCATGCCGGCTGCTCTACCTCTTTATTAGCAGTAGCGCAAGCCGTTGATGCAATTCGAAATGGTTATTGTGAAGTTGCATTGGCAGGTGGTGTTTCTATAACCGCACCACTTAAAAGCGGTCATTTTTATCAAGAAGGAGCCATGCTTAGTAAAGATGGGCATTGTAAACCTTTTGATGCAGATGCTACAGGAACTGTATTTAGTGATGGCGCAGGTGTAGTACTATTAAAATCGTTACAACAAGCAATAGCAGATGGAGATTTTATTTACGGAACAATAAGAGGAATAGGTGTTAATAACGATGGTTATGATAAAGCCAGTTTTACAGCACCAAGTGTAGAAGGGCAGGCCGGTGCTATTTATTCGGCTATGCAGGAAGCAGGCATAAAGGCCAACGATTTGAGCTACATAGAAGCTCATGGTACGGCCACACCTTTGGGAGATCCGATAGAGATCAATGGACTGTCGGTAGCCTACCAAAATGATAAGATCGACCATAAAATTCCGATTGGGTCTATCAAATCTAATATGGGTCATCTTACTGCGGCAGCAGGTGTAGTGGGACTTATTAAATCTACACTGATACTGCATCATAAACAACTGGTTCCATCCATCAATTATACCAAACCAAATCCGGAAATAAATTTTCAAGCATTACCATTTGAAATTATTACCGAATTAAGACGTTTGGCCGATGATAAAAATTTGTATGCCGGTATAAGTTCTTTTGGTGTGGGTGGTACAAATGTGCATGCGGTGATTGCATCTTATAAAAGACCGATAATAGAGGATTATACAGCCGATGATGATGAAGAAGTATTAATTTGTTTATCAGGGAAAACAGAAACCGGTTTAAAAGCATATGCGAAATCACTAGCTCAGTATGTAATCAAGAATCCCGAAAAGCGCCTGCTGGATATTGCATTTAGTTTACATAGATCAAGAGCAGTTTTTGCAAACAGAATAGCCTTAATTATTAGAACCAGAGAAGAATTAATTTCGCAATTACAACAATTTGCCGAAGATATTTATACCCCATCGGAATACGCCGGTAAATTCCTAGCTGCTAAAGAAAGCTGGGAATACCATGGCATTCTTGATAATGCTAAACTTTATGCTAATAAGCAGCCTCATTTTATAAACGATCTTCCGGGATATGCTTTCGACAAGAAATATTTTTGGATTGATCCTCCTTGGTATGAAAAAGAAACTAAAAAGGATCATGAAAAATCGGTTGAAGACACCATTGATTTGCAGATTCAAAAGATCATCATCGATGTTTCGGGTGAGGATCAATCTGTTGTTTCTGCTGCTGTGAATTTTATCGAAATGGGGCTCGATTCATTGGTGCTAACACAGTTGGCGATTCAGGTATCAAAATTTTTTGGTGTTAAAATCAGCTTTAGGCAACTCAATGAAGAATTAGATAGTGTTGGCTTATTAGCAGCATATATCAAAACAAATAGTACTAGCTCAGCTTCTTCTATCCAAGTTGTATCTGCTAAGCCGGATCAAACCGATGAAGATGCGAAAGTAGCTCTGCAAAGACCTTTCGGAGCTATTGCAAGGATAGAAAAAAGTGCCGCTGCGCTATCCATATCTCAATTGCAGTTTTTGAAATCTTTTATTTATCGATATAATGCCAAAACAAAATCAAGCAAAAATTACACTGCTGAGCATCGGACCCATATGGCCGATCCTCGGGTAGTAACCGGTTTTAAGCCTGTTTTAAAAGAAATAATATATCCTTTGATTGTAAATAGATCGAAGGGTAGTAGAATCTGGGATATTGATAACAATGAATATATCGATGTACTCAATGGTTTCGGTTCAAACATGTTGGGATATAAACATCCTGTAATTCAAGAAATGTTGCAGAAGCAGATCGATGAAGGATATGAAATTGGTCCGCAACACCCTTTAGCAGGTGAGGTTTGTAAACTTATCGCGGATATTACCGGTAACGAAAGGGTAGCATTATGTAGTACAGGTTCAGAAGCAGTTTTGGGCGTTATGCGGATTGCACGAACAGTAACAGGTAAATCTAAAATTGTTGCGTTCAACGGATCGTATCATGGCATTAACGATGAAGTAATTGTTAGGGGTAACAAAAACCTGCAATCGTATCCTGCCTCACCGGGTATACCACAAGAAGCAGTATCCAATATGATACTGCTTGAATATGGAGAAAGCGAAAGTTTACAAGAAATTGAAAAACATGCCGATGAAATTGCAGCTGTTTTAGTAGAGCCCGTACAAAGTAGGCGACCTGAGTTTCAGCCAAAGAAATTCTTGGAAGCGTTGCGAATAGTTACCGCACAAAAAAATATTGTTTTAATTTTTGATGAAGTAATTACCGGCTTTAGATGCCATCCTGCAGGAATACAAGGTTTGTACGGAATTCGCGCCGATTTAGTTACTTATGGAAAAGTAGTGGGCGGAGGAATGCCTATAGGTGTAATAGCCGGAAAGCGTTACTTAATGGATACACTAGATGGAGGCTATTGGCAATTCGGTAATATGAGTGTTCCGGAAACAGGGGTAACTTATTTTGCCGGCACTTTTGTACGCCACCCGCTGGCACTTGCAGCTGCCAAAGCATCCTTGAATTATTTTATCGAGAAGGGAATTGCTTTACAAGATGGTATTAATACACTAACTACCGATCTGGTAAATAGGCTAAATGAAATTGCTGAAAAATATCATACCCCCTATTATATAGCTTCCTTCTCTTCTCTTTGGAAAATAAAATTAAAAGAAGAGCTTCCTTATGCTGAGCTTGTTTTTGCTCTCATGCGTGAGAAAGGAATTCATATTTGGGATAATTTCCCTTGCTTTTTAACAGCAGCTCATACGGCTGCAGATATACTGGCTATAGCTAATGCTTTTGAGAAGTCGGTAATTGAATTAAGTAAAGCAGGTTTTTTTGCTACGGCTGTTGCAAAAGAATTATCTATTGTTGAATCACAAATTACAGATGAACGCATTGCAAAAATAGTACCCCTTACCAGCCCGCAATTAGAAATTTGGATTGGTTGTCAAATTGGTGAGGCAGATGCGAATAGGGCCTATAATGAATCTGTTTCCTTAGCCCTATCCGGCATAGCTCATCAGGATGCAATTGAAAAAGCACTGGCATTTGTGTTAAACAGGCACGAAGCACTGCGAGCTACCATTAGCGAAGATGGCAGGCATTTACTAATACATCATGAAATGCCCTTTCGCTATGTGTTTCAGGATATCAGTGGGTTGGGTGTGACCGCCTCTCATGAATTTATTGAAGCGTTTCAAAAAGAAAATGCCGAGGAAGAATTTGATCTGGTTAATGGCCCATTATTTCGTGCAGCCTATTTTAAAATCAGTGATGTTTCTTCCTTATTAATGATCACAGCACATCATATTATATGTGATGGCTGGTCTATGGGAATTATATTGTCCGAAATCAGCTCTTCTTATAATGCATTTGTGAAGAAAATAGAGCCGATATTATCAACACCACCCTCTTTTGCAGCCTATGCTTTAGATAAAACCAAACAAGCAAAAAAAGCGGCTGAGCAAAAAGCAGAAAGTTATTGGGTAAAAAAAATCGGGAAAAATGCTAATCCATTTTTCATCTCATCTGAGAAAGAAAGAACGGGTATTAGAACCTATCGAAGTGATCGGTTAGATTTCGATTTGCCGAATGAACTTATTAAACAAATTGCCCTAATAGGTGCTAAGCAAGGAGTTAGTTTGATTAATACTTTACTTGCTTGTTTTGAGATTTTATTATATAAGGTAACCGGTAGTGAAAGAATTATTATTGGGTTACCTGCAGCAGATCAACCTGTTTCCGGCAATGATCGGTTAGTAGGGCATTGCGTAAATTTATTACCCATTATTAGTAAGCCTAACAATGAGGATTTATTCACCGGATATTTATCTAAAAGAAAAAGAGAACTGCTGGATGATTTAGATCATCAGCAAGTATCATTTGGTAAATTGATCGAGCAATTACACATGAGCAGAGAAGGCACTGAGGTTCCTCTCACTCCTATTGCTTTTAATATAGATATCGATTTAGATGATGAAGTATCGTTTGATGGATTAGCACATCGATTTATTTCTAATCCCCGCCATTATGAAAATTTTGAGATATTTCTCAATATTACAGGTACAGATTCCAGATTTGCGCTGGAATGGTCTTATAATAAAAAATTATTTTCTGCAAGCTTTATCCGGCAAATGATGGAGAGCTTCAGTGTATTACTTTCAGAGATTGTAAAAAAACCAACTGCTACCATCAAAGAACTACGCATATATGATTATGCCAACGCACGCTTACAACAACAATCCTTTAATAAAACACATAAAAATTTTCCGTTACATATTCCGGTACATGAGTTGTTTGAGCAGCAGGTAGATAAATATAAAAATCATATTGCTGTTTCGTTTAATAACGAGCAAGTAACGTACGCTTCGCTGAATGAAATGGTTAACCGTATAGCACATTGTTTGATCGCTAACCAAGTTAAGACTGGCGAGATAGTAGCAGTATGTTTACCACGATCGGTTAATATGGTGGCTTCATTACTTGGTGTTTATAAAGCTGGAGCAGGATTTTTAGCGATTGATCCTGAATATCCCCCCAAAAGGATCGCCTATTTTTTAAGTAATGCAGGAGTAACTAAAGTAATTACAGAAGGAGCGTATGTAGCACTATTTCCTGAGGAGCTTCAAATTATTTCCATCAACGAAATAAAAGAGTTCCCCACGCACAATCCATCTTTATTTATTCCTCCCAACAGTAAAAGCTTTGTTTTATATACCTCGGGCTCTACCGGAGAGCCTAAAGGGGTTGTGCTTACACATAAAGGCTTAACCAATGTGATACTAGGACTTCAAAGTATCATTGGGTTCACCCATAAAGATAAATTACTGATGGTTACTACCATCATCTTCGATTTGGCGCAAGCAGATATTTTCTTGCCCCTTATTTCAGGCGGTGAGCTTGTGTTAACGGATAACGAAACATCGAAAAATGGTATCGCCTTACTTTCCAAAATCGATAAGCATAAGATAACTTATTTGCAAGCTACGCCTGTTACTTACAAAATTATGTTAGAAGCAGGATGGGAGCATAAAAGAGATATACAACTCACTTGTTGCGGAGAACCCCTTCCTAAAGACTTGGCACTTAAATTAAAAGAAAGAGGAACTGCCCTTTATAATATGTACGGGCCTACGGAAAATACCATTTATGCCAGCTTTGCTAAACTAAATGATCTAAAGAAAGATATCACTATTGGAAAACCATTTCCGAATACCCAAATATATGTTCTCGACGGTGATCAAAAACCTTTACCAGTAGGGATTCCCGGGGAATTATTTATTGGGGGCGAGGGAGTAGCTAACGGATACTTAGCGGATCAACAACTAACGGATACAAAATTTTTATCACTACCTGATATAGATCCAGATAGGGAAAAATTTTTCAAAACGGGTGATATTGGTTACTATAACGAAGAGGGTAATATTATTTTTTTAGGTAGAAAAGATACCCAAGTAAAGATTCGGGGATTACGCATAGAGTTAGGGGAAATAGAATATTGTTTGCGCAATATACCCGATATAAAAGACGCGGCTGTGATTGTAAGGGATGATGCTGTACCCGGCATTAAAACTTTGGTTGCCTATGTTATCACCAGAACACCCGGGCTTTCAAAACCTGATCAGCAAGAGTTAATCAATTGGAGAAATACATTAGAAGCTGTTTTACCCTCATACTATATACCAAATATTTTTATACGCCTCGAAAAAATGCCGTTAACCGCATCAGGTAAAATTGATCGTTTACATCTTCCACAACCTGCTTTGGCTTTACAATGGCAAAACGATTTTGTAATACCCGAAACAGCGATAGAAAAACAATTAGCTCCTATTTGGGCTGAAGCATTAGGACTAGCAACAGTTGGTATAACGGATAATTTTTTTGAATTAGGAGGGCATTCGCTGATTGCCATCCAGCTGATGACACGCATACGAAAAGAAACGGGCAGGAAACTTCCTATAAGTATTTTATTTCAGTACCCGACCTTACAAAAGTTGGCTAGATTAATAGAACTAGACAATCATAGCGAGAAGTGGAAAGTGTTGGTACCAATTAAACCCTCGGGTACTAAACCGCCATTATATGTGATACATGGAGATGGATTACACATCATGGTATTCCATTCTTTTACACAGTTTGTAGACCTAGATCAACCTGTTTTTGGGTTACAGTCTATAGGGCTCACCAGCAACGAATACCCCGCAGAAACAATTGAAGAAATTACAACAGTTTATCTTAAAGAAATTTTGGAGCATAACCCCGATGGGCCTTATAATTTTGCCGGTTATTCTTTTGGTGGATTAGTAGCGTATGAACTGACTCAACAACTGATGCAAATGGGGAAAAAAGTAAATATGTTAGGGATATTAGACACAAATATTAGTAATGAACTTTATTATGATGTATATGCCAGTCGTATTTCAACAAAATTAAAGCGACAAATCCCTAAGCTTGCATTTATCAGTAAATCTTTTATGGTAAATCCTAAAGCCACTTTCGAATATCAAAAGTATGCAGTTACGGAAAGGGTAAAAAGCAGTATTCAGAAAATACTACCCCCCAAACCGGTAATTCAAAAACTTACGAATGAAGAAATCATCTTAGAGAAAATCACAAAAGCATATCACAACTATGCTATCAAGCCAATTCAAGCCAGGGTTGATTTATTTCGTTGTAAAAAAAGACTGTATTTCATCGATGACCCGGTTTATTTAGGATGGAAAAAATTTTGTGAATCAGTTCATGTTCACGAAATAGAAGGCGATCATGCCAGTTTTTTATTTTCACCAAATGATATATTCTTTGCTAAAACTATTCAACGAGTACTGAATGAGCGCAATCAATGATAGCAATTGGCAATTAATAATGGATAGCCATCAAATTGCTATAGCAAAAACTCCTTTTATAGATATTTACTTTATACCTGTTTCTGAAAATAGTTGTGTACTTACTAAAGAAGCTATTTTGTCGGACGAAGAGATAATTTACTGTAATCGTTTTTTGAAAGAGAAAGATCGCGTAACCAAAAAAATCAGCAGGATTATAACCAAAGAAATTTTATCGGCTTTGAGTAAAACACCTGTTGAACAGATTTGTATTAGCAGAAATCATTTCGGCAAACCTTATTGGGATAATATCAACGCTATTTATTTCAATATATCTGACACAGCAGATGCTATCCTATTGGGTGTATCTTCTGCTCAAATTGGAGTTGATATTGAATGCAATAATATGTTGTTCGACTATAAACAAATTGTAGCAGATTATTTTAAAGAAAAAGAAATGGAAGTTATAAATCAATCGATAAACCCTATTCAAACTTTTTATCAGCTATGGGTTCGAAAAGAGGCCTTGCTAAAAGCAGTAGGTACGGGTTTAGATGTATTGACAATAGACGAAATTGGGTGGGATATACAGCTTTATCAATATGGATCCTACAGTTTAGCTTTTGCCGTACCGGAAGGCAATTATGCCATACGCTTTTTTAAGTATATTGCAACTAAGTTCTAAGCTATGTACGTTTTTAAAAAACCCCTCAGAATTTTTATTTATTGTTTTTTTCAGTTGACGGTTTTTTCATTAGCTGCTCAAAATATCGGTACTGTTATAAATAACGGTATCAAAAAAATGGCTTCTAAAAATTATCGAGGTGCCATCCAGGATTTCACAACTGCGTTGGAAGAACTGCCGGATGAAGTTAATTTGTATGTAAATAGATCTATTGCTAAAAGGTCGCTAAAAGATTATGCAGGTGCCGTTGAAGATCTGAGTTTTGCTTTAGAAATAGAACCTAACAATGGCATGCTGTATTATAATAGAGGAGTAGCGAAGGGTTTGATGGAAGATGCAACAGGAGCTATCGAAGATTACACTAAGGCTATAGAACTAAATCCTAACAATGCAAATATCTATTACAATAGGGGTGTAGAGAAAGAGAAGCTAAAAGATTTTCAGGGCGCATTAGCTGATTACAATAAAGCATTAGTATTAAACCCAAGAAACACAGCCGTTTATTTTAACAGAGGGGTGGTGCGTGGTCAATTAAATGATAGAGAAGGCGCTATTCAGGATTATAATAAAGCTGCTTTATATAGTCCGAAAAATAAAGATGTTTGGTTTAATCGAGGTACAGAAAGAATGAATAAAGATGATTATAGCGGTGCTATCAGCGATTTCTCCAAATCAATTGGCTTAGATGCGAGCGACCCGAATAGCTGGTTCAACAGAGGTTACGCCAAAACCAAACTCAATCAATTTAAATCTGCTATCAGTGATTTTGATAAAGCTATTCAATTAGATGCAGCTACCGATATTTATTTTAATCGAGGCATAGCCAAGGCTGCTATCAATGATCATAAAGGTGCGATACAGGATTTTGATAAAGTAGTTGCTGCACAACCCGAAACAGATAATGTATATTTCAATAGAGGCCTTAGTAAAGAAAAGTTAGGCGATCATAACGGAGCTTTGAGTGATTTAGAAAAAGCGCTGAAAATAAGTCAGGCTAACCCTAATATTTACTTTAACAGAGCTATCATTCGTAGGGACCTTAAACAATATAAATTAGCTTTAGAAGATTTTGATAAAGCTTTGGTATTGAGTCCAACAAATTCCGACCTCTTCTTAAACAGAGGTATCACAAAGATATATGCGGGAGATACGCTTAATGCAATAAAGGATTTTAGTAAAGCCATAGAAGCCAATAAATCAAATGCGAGCGCCTGGTTCAATAGAGGTATTTATTATGATAAAACAGGGGATTATGAATCGGCCCTGGATGATTATAATATGGCCATTAGTCTAGATCCAAAAAACGCAGATATTTATTTTAATCGCGGAGTAGTGAGGGGTTATTTAAAAGATGCGAAAGGAGCCATGGCCGATTACAGTAAAGTCATTCAACTAAAACCCTCTTTTGGTAGTGCTTGGTACAATAGAGGTGTTGAAAGAGCCCATGCAGGTGAGCATATTAACGCAGTGGCCGATTTTAACAAAGCCATTCAATTATTAGGAGAGCAACCCGATCTGGTATTTAATAGAGGTATTTCTAAAGCTGCTTTAAAACAATATAACCTGGCCATTCTTGATTATAATAAAGTAATCTCAAAAAACCCATCTATGCCCAACCTTTTCTTTAATAGAGGTATTGCTTTTGCTCAGTTAAAGAAATATGATGAAGCTATTATGGACTATGGTAAAGCTATACAGCAAGATCCGAAAAATGCAGATATTTATTTGAATCGTGGTATTTTATTGGAAATGAAAAAAGAATATGTTAACGCCATCGAAGATTTAACAAAAGCCATCTCCATACACCCTACCGGGGCAGAAGCTTATTATTTTAGAGGTTTGTGTAAGTTTTTTTCGAAAGACAGATCAGGAAGTTGTACAGACTTAAAAAAAGCAGTTGATTTGGGTAGTAAGCCTGCCTTATTGGAACTCAGTAAATCCTGTAAATAGCGCGCTTTTCCTCAATTTTTACCACTAGTGTTAAAAAAGACTTTTTTATCTATAAGCATGTAATATATTGCATACATCAATTACAAATGAAAAAAAGCTTTATGAAAAAATTATTTTTATCGGCCTCTCTTTTACTGGCACTTGGCTTTTCGGTTTCCGCTCAAACCGCAGATGAAATTATTGCAAAGTATATCACTGCTATTGGAGGTGCCGATAAATGGCGCCAAATAAAATCTTTGAAAGTAGAAGGTCAGGCCGAAGTGCAAGGTCTTGCCATACCTTTTACCATGCAGGCTGTACACATGAAAGGAACCCGTGTAGATGCTGAATTTCAGGGGAATAAAATTATTGATATCGTTACCCCAACTGCGGGTTGGTCTCAGAATCCTTTTAGTGGTAAATCGGGTTTAACAGCTTTAAGTGAAGAAGAGCTGAAAGCTAAATTAGACGATTTAGATATCCAGGATGCATTTGTTGATTACAAAGCAAAAGGATCTACGGTAGAATTTTTAGGAAAAGATGAAGAAGATGGTAATGAATACTTTAAAGTAAAGATTACTTCCAAAAATGGCAATGAGAGAACTTATTTTTTTGATACTAAAACCAATTTGGCTTATAAAACAGAGGCTGTTGTAAAAGTACAGGGACAAGAAGTAAAAAGTTCTATCAAGTATCTCGATTACCAAACAATTGAAAATGGTGCAAAAATGCCATTCAAAACAGATTTGGGTCAATTACTGCAGGTAGTTAAAAAAGTTACCCTTAATCCCACTATCGACGAAACTATTTTTAAAGGAAACTAATTTTTTTATTTTTTCAAAATGCTTTCTTCTTTATCCAATGGTAAGGTGGGAAGCATTTTCAATTAAAAGCTATGAGAACATACTACTTGCTGTTAACCTTTCTTTTGGCAACAGCTGCTCAATCACAGGTTAGTTTAAATTCTTCCTACTATCAAGTAATGAGTGCCAGAGCCTTAGGACCTTCTACCATGAGTGGAAGAATTACTGCCATTGAAGGCATAACTACGGATAATCAACTTAATCTATACGTTGGTACGGCCGGGGGCGGTATTTGGAAAAGCCAGAATGGCGGCCAAACCTTCAATCCTGTTTTTGATAAATACTGCCAAAGTATTGGAGCAATAGCTATTGAGCCGGGTAATGGTAAAGTGGTATATGTTGGTACGGGTGAATCGAATATGCGTAATTCAGTTTCTATTGGCGACGGTTTATATAAAACAACGGATGGGGGAGCTAATTGGCAAAAAATTGGATTAGATAGTACAGAACATATCAGTAAAATTCTTATAGACCCTTCAGATAAAAAAACAATTTATGTGTCGGCACCGGGTCCTCTTTGGAGTAACTCTTCCCACAGGGGATTATATAAATCGACCGATGCCGGTAAAACATGGAATAAGATACTATACGTAAATGATGAAACAGGTTGTGCCGATATTGCCATTCATCCGCAAAAATCGAATATCCTATTAGCCAGTTTCTGGCAGTTTCGCCGTAAACCTTATTCATTTAATTCAGGGGGCCCGGGTAGTGCATTATTTAAGTCGATAGATGGAGGTAAAACTTGGAATAAAATAAGAAATGGGTTACCCGATGGCGATTTTGGTAGGATCATTGTTACTATTAATCCTTCTAAGCCCTCACAAGTATTTGCTATTGTAGAAGCAAAAGAATCGGCCTTATATGTTTCTGATGATGAGGGAGATAATTGGAAGAAATTGGCTTCGAATAATACCCTTTCTTTTCGCCCCTTTTACTTCAGTACTTTAGTTGTGGATCCCAAAGATCCTAAAAGATTATATCGCCCTGCTTTTTCATTTGAATTTTCAACAGATGGTGGCTTAACCTGGACGGGTAGCGGATACAGTGGTGTGGCACCGCATGCAGATCATCATGCACTATGGGTGAACCCCGCTAATACAGATGTGATGTATTTAGGAACAGATGGGGGGGTATATCTAAGTACTAACAGAGGAGCAACTTGGCAGTTTCTGAATAATCTACCCGTTGGGCAATTTTATCATGTAAGTGCAGACAATGAAAAGCCATATAATATTTATGGCGGATTACAAGATAACAATAGCTGGATCGCGCCTAGTTCCTCACCCGGCGGAGTAGTGTCGACCGACTGGCGCGGATTGGGCGGAGGAGATGGTTTTTGGGTACAGCCCGATCCCATAGATGCCGGTAGTGTTTTTGCAGAATCACAAGGAGGGGAAATGTATAGAATAGATATGAAGCGAGGATTATCTTTCGATATACAACCACAATTGCAAAAAGGCGATAGTGCGTATAGATGGAATTGGAATACACCTATTGTTATTGCTACGCGAAAAGCGCAAAAGCCGGGTAGCAAGTCGTATAACCTGTATACCGGCTCACAATATTTATTTCGCTCTATAGATGAAGGAAAAAATTGGGAACGTATTTCCCCCGATTTAACCACTAATAACAAAGAAAAGCAACAAGCAGCCGGTAGCGGCGGAATAACAGGGGATAATACCAGTGCGGAAAATCATTGCACTATTTTTACCATTGCACAAGACCCTAAAAATGAGCAAGTTATCTGGGTTGGTACGGATGATGGAAACGTACAACTTACAAAAGATGGAGGTAAAACATGGGTAAATAAGGCGGCCGAGATTTGGAAAACAGGAGTTCCACAGCATAGCTGGATAAGTTGTATTGAAATTTCTTCATTAAACACACAGAGAATTTATATCACTTTGGAAAATCATATGTATGGTGATCATGGAACCTATGTAGTAATGAGTGCTGATGGAGGAAATACATGGAAAAGATTTACTTCATCAGAGTTTACAGGTTTCGCACATGTAATCAGGGAAGATATTGTCAATGAAAAACTATTATTTCTAGGAACAGAAATGGGGTTATTTATTTCATTTGATGCCGGGGCTACTTGGATGCGGAGTAAATATCAAAATATACCTTGGTATGCTTTAGTGAGGGATATTAAAATTCATCCACAAACCAATGATTTGATCATTGCCACACACGGAAGGGGCATTTATATCATTGATAATTTACAGCCATTACGAGAAATGAGTAAGGCTAATTTGAATAGTGATTTTATATTCTTTCCCGTTCAATCTTTTACGATAGATTACAGTGCGCAATATCCCCAACCTTCGGCTAATTTATATGGCTGGTATGGAGATAATACGGTGTTGGCCCCTACCTTCTATTACTATTTAAAACAGCGAAGTAATGATGCGGTAAAGATTGAAATTTTTGACGCTAACAATAAATCGGTTATTGATATCAACGGATCTGGCTTGAAGGGATTAAATAAAGTTTATTGGGGATTGAATAGCAGGCCTCCCAAAGTAGCTGTTGGCGGAATGATTGCACAGAGTTCTATGCAAAGAGCAGGGCTTGTTGGGCCAAGGGTAGTTCCGGGTAAATACAAAGTAGTGATAAAAGCCGATGGCAAAGAATATGTGCAATCTATCGATATACTTCCTAATCCGCAGAAAGGGTTTAGCTTACAGGAGGCAGTTAAACTAAAAGAGCAAGCTACCCGTTTGTTTAATCTCGAAGAAAAATTATTTTATTTAGTAGATACAACAGATAAAACAATAGCTAGGCTTACCGCAAAAAATGGAAAAAATGAGAAAGAAGCTAAGCAGTTGCAGCAGCTAACAGATTTGCGTAAGGAGCTGATTGAAACGAATCGTAAATCTATTTTTTTTGATGAAACTAAATTCAGGAAAAAAATAAGCGATTTGTATTTAACAGTTGCCACAGCCATAGAGCCTTTAAGTAATTCAAAAGCTTCAGCTATTGGCATATTAGAAAAGGAATTTGTTGAATGGAAGCAGAAAGTTGATGATGTGTTGAAGTAGTGGTAACCCTTCGACAGGCTCAGGGTGACATATATTTGTCAGGCTGAGCTTGTCGAAGCCTTTATAATGATCCGCCTTCAACCAAACTACTCTCTACAAATAGTTCTTGCAATGGGGGCTGTCCGGAAAGGCAAGCCATAAGCTGGGTAAATGCGAGTTTGCCCAGCTTATATCCGCTTGTTTCTACGTAAGTAATTTCAGGATAGTATAAAGAAGGGATAAAACCATTACTTATGGTTATTATGCCCAGTTCTCGAGGAATGTTTATTTGCTTTTGCCGTATTGCTTTCATGGCGCCAAGCAGCAGTTCATCGCTCATACAAAACACAACATCCGGCTTTTTGGTTTTTTCTAATGCCTTGTAGGTATCTGTTTCTGCTTCGGCAGAATTTTTTGCAAATACTAAATCAATACTTGCCCCTTTATTGTTTTTGTGTATATATCGTTCAAAAGCATCTCTTCTTTTTTGCGTAATAGAGAGTTTTGGATCTCCGAATAAAGCTAAAATTTTTGTTTTTTTTGCTTGTGTAATGGCTTCTGCTGCAATAAATGCAGCTCTCTCATCGGCAAGGCAAACTTTATTTAAACCCTTCTCTTCGGGTACTTTATCGAAAAATACAACCGGAATATCCAGTTCTTTCATTTTATTGTAGTGTCGTAAATCTGTAGTATCGGCAGTTATGCATGCAAATAAGCCGGTTACCCTGTTTTGGCGAAATAGCCGTAAGTTATCGGATTCGATATCGGGGTCATTTGCACTTTGTAAGATCATGAGAGAATATCCATTTTTCCTGCTTTCCTCTTCTACGGATGAAATAAAGCTTTCATAGAAGTGATTTGATATGGCAGGTACCAATAGGCCTATGAGTTTACTGTGTTTTGTTCTGAGATGTACGGCGAATGCATTGGGTTCATAATCTAAGATGGCAGCCAATTCCAGTACTTTTTCTCTGGTTTTAACAGATATATCGGGGTGGTGTTTAAGCGCCCTGGAAACAGTAGAAATACTGCAACCCATGGTTTCTGCAATTTTTTTCAAAGTGGTATTCTGCATCCCAAAATTTTTCAGAAAGATATTAAATTTTCACATCAAATATTCTCGCAATCGTTTGTAATTTTTTTCTTCATTTTTTTGAGAAAAAACTATTTTTCG
>CABHOW010000097.1 GCA_902168225.1 uncultured Flavihumibacter sp.
AGTTAACATAATCTACTAGGTTAGTTGGGTTACCTTTTTCATATCTGTGTATTAATGTGTAAAGTGTACACTAAGTGATGATGCTTGCTGCTATGAGAGAACGATTATTTCATCATTAAAAAAACTTTTATGAAAAAGCAAAATTTCAGAATGATTGTTAAAAGAGTGTTGTTAGGTCAGTTATTTACCGCTTTGGTTTTTTTATCTGCAAACGCTTCAGTTTCTCCGGTTCGCAATTTTGATATTACAAATGCTGCTAAGGCAGATGTGAAATTTAAAGGTATCGACGGTAAAAACATGTTAGGTTTTCAGGTTAAATACGCAAACCCCAGTGGTAAGGCGTTCGACTTTGTAGTACGTGATGCGTTCAATGAAGTTATATTTCGCGAAACCTATACTACTACTGATTTTAACAAAACCATCAAATTAGAAAAAGATGAGTTCAGTGCATTAAGTTTTTCAATCGAAGACACATTTAACAATGTGATTGAGAAATACAATGTGCAGTTAGAGCCGCTAACTTCTAATAAAGAAGTTGTGATCAAAAAAAGTTAATCTGTAATTGGTATTAACTGTAAAGCTTGTGGTCCGCTGGTAACACTGCTAAAACCACGCAATACAAATGTGTAGCTTTTTCCCGCTTCTGCCGTAAAACTCGGAAACTGGAAAAGCTGCACACTTGTTCCTGCAACATATACCGTAACATTGAAAGTTCCCGGATCAAATGCAGTATAGCCTAGTAAAGAGCTATTGTTAAAATGATCTGTTGCACTTCTGTTTGTAAACATATTGGTGGAAGTTCCTTGTCTGATATCAACAATTACATTCCCTTTATAAAAATGTAAGAATCGGATATTCGATTTCCCTGTTGGAGGTGTGCTTCTATCATCCTGTAAAAAACTAACTTTCATTGAAGTTGTAGAATCATAGAGATATAGGGTATAATAATTATTTGCAGCTACACCTAATGCGGAAGAAAAGAGTATGGTTCCGCTTTGTCCGATAGTAAATGAAGGTGAGTTGGCACCAATACCCTGATAGGAAGTAGGAACCCCATAACCAATATTTCCTACTTGCAATACTCCATTAACATTAAAATCAAGGCAGGTACTATTGGGTACTAAATTAATAACACGAACGTTAGCAGTACCCTCAGATGATTTTTTGCAAGCGGATAAAGTTAATACTGCCAAAAGCAATGAATAAATGCCTTTTCGCATAACGATATTTTCCTCAAATATAGTAAATCTACCCTACCGCTTCGCTCTGTAAACTTCTGGTAGCTTTTTTGCGGTCTTCTTCGTTCAATATCGTTTTACGCATCCGAATATTCTTAGGAGTAACCTCAATACATTCATCTTGCTGAATATATTCCATACATTCCTCTAGTGTAAACTGTAGTTTAGGAACAATACGAACAGCATCATCGCTACCACTGGCTCTATGGTTCGTAAGTTTTTTCATTTCCACTGCATTCACATTTAAATCGCCCGGCTTAATATGTTCGGCAATGATTTGTCCTACATATACTTCCTCTCCCGGATCTACAAAAAAGCTTCCCCTGTCTTGTAGCTTATCAATAGAATAGGCCGTAGTAGTACCTTGAAATTTAGAGATCAAAACGCCATTATTTCTTCCGGGGATCGGGCCTTTCCAAGGCTTGTATTCTAAGAAGCGATGCGCCATAACAGCTTCGCCTGCCGTATTGGTAAGCATTTGAGAACGTAAGCCTATTAAGCCACGAGAGGGGATTTCAAATTCAAGATGTTGCATCTCGCCCTTGCTTTCCATCACCTGCATCTCCCCTTTACGTTGTGTTACCAGGTCAATTACTTTACCGCTAAATTCAGCAGGTACATCTACAACAAGGTTTTCATAGGGCTCATGCTTCTTACCATCAATGGTTTTAACCAATACTTGAGGGTTTCCAACAGTTAATTCATAACCCTCTCTGCGCATGGTTTCTACCAATACACCTAAATGCAGAATACCTCTTCCATACACTAGAAAACTATCAGCGCTATCGGTATCTTCTACTCTTAATGCCAAATTCTTCTCTGTTTCTTTCATCAATCTATCCCGTAAGTGACGAGAAGTAACAAATTTTCCATCCTTTCCGAAGAACGGTGAGTTATTGATACTAAAAGTCATACTCATGGTAGGTTCATCTACACTAATGATCGGTAATGCCTCAGGGTTTTCGGCATCGCAAATAGTATCTCCAATATTAAAATCTTCTAATCCTACAACAGCACACAAATCGCCCGACAGCACTTCGTCTACCTTACGTTTGCCCATTCCTTCAAACACATATAATTCTTTAACTCTACTTTTCTTGATGGAACCATCGGCTTGAACCAAGGCAATGGGCTGATTCTCTTTAATTGAACCACGGGTTACTTTACCAACCGCAATTCTACCTAAGAATGAAGAATAATCTAAAGAGGTGATCTGTAATTGCAAAGTACCTTCACTCACTTTAGGCGCAGGTACATATTTCAAGATACCATCCATCAAGGGTAAAATATCTTCTGTTGGCGTAAGACTATCATTGAACCATCCGTTTTTACCGCTACCATAGAAAGTAGGAAAGTTCAATTGTTCCTCTGTTGCATCCAAGTTGAAAAATAATTCGAATACAGCATCATGCACTTCATCGGGTCTACAATTAGGTTTATCAACTTTATTGATAACAACAATAGGATGAAGGTTCAACTGCAACGCTTTTTGTAACACAAATCGCGTTTGAGGCATAGGGCCTTCAAAAGCATCTACCAATAAAATTACACCATCAGCCATTTTCAAAACACGCTCTACTTCTCCCCCAAAATCACTGTGACCGGGCGTATCAATTACATTTATTTTTATATCCTTATAAATTACTGCAGCGTTTTTACTGAAAATGGTAATCCCTCTTTCTTTCTCTAAGTCATTACTATCCATGATCAATTCACCTGTTTCCTGGTTATCCCTGAAAACTTTGGTTGCATGTAAAATTCTATCAACTAAAGTTGTTTTACCGTGGTCTACGTGTGCAATAATTGCGATGTTCCTTATATCCATATTAAACGTTTTGATCTCATTATCAATTACTTAGGTAAAAGATGAAGGGTCAATGAGCGGCAAAGGTACTACTTTACAACCGCGCAACAAGAACTTACATGTTAATTGATCTCTATTTATGTTGAATGTATCTTATCTTACTAAAAAATTAACCATGCGTATTATAAAAATCATACTCATCATAGCCATTGTAGGCATAGCCATTTACTTTGCCGGTCCACATCCTACAAAACCTATATTCGACACAAAACTGCCGGCTACGCCACCTATTGAACAATTGGAATCGTTTATTGTGAATAAAGAGAAAAAACACAAAATTAAAGAGAACAATGAAGCAAGAATTGTTTGGGCAAACGATACATTGAAACAAAAAACAAATTATGCCATTGTTTATTTGCATGGATTTAGTGCTAGCCAAGAAGAGGGCAATCCGGTTCATAGAAATATTGCCAAACAATTTGGATGTAATTTATATTTAGCACGGCTGGCAGAACATGGTATTGATACCGTAGATGCATTATTCAATTATACTGCTGATCGTTTATGGGAGTCTGCAAAAGAAGCCTTTGCTATAGGAAAAGCAATTGGAGATACTGTAATTTTAATGGGCACCTCCACGGGAGGTACTGAAGCATTACAACTAGCTGCCACTTATCCGGAAGTTGGTGCACTAGTTTTATACTCGCCCAATATTGCTATTAACGATCCTAATGCCTGGTTATTAAATAATCCCTGGGGGTTATCGATCGCTAGAATGGTAAAAAAATCTGATTATGTTACATCAGATAATAAAAACGAACTATATGCGCGTTACTGGAATACCAAGTACCGCCTTGAGGCTGCTGTTGAATTGGAAGAACTATTAGAGCGCACCATGGTAAAAGCAACTTTCAATAAAATAAAACAGCCGCTATTGGTATTATACTATTATAAGGATGAAAAAAATCAGGATCCTGTAGTAAAAGTTTCTGCGATCAAAGAAATGTTTGAACAAGTTACAACCGACTCGAATAAAAAAAGGATGATCCCTATTCCTAATGCCGGAGCACACGTACTGGCATCTCCCATAGTTTCAAAAGATATTAAAACGGTTCAAGAACAAACAGCAATTTTTTTAAAACAGGTAATAGGCTTGAAAGAAAAATCCGGAAATTAGTCATTCTTATAAAGTTCCTTACCTTCACCGATTCTAAATTGCTTGCGTATGCCCTTAAGTAAGATTGCCGGGATAGGCATGTATGTGCCTAACAATGTTGTTACTAATCAGGACCTCACAAAATATATGGAAACAAGTGATGAGTGGATACAGGAAAGAACAGGTATTCAAGAACGTAGATACGCACATCGCACACAAGAAACCACTACAACTATGGCTGTTGAGGCAGCCAAAATTGCTTTAGAAAGAGCAGGTACTACTGCCGAAGAAATTGATTTTATCGTTTTTGCAACCCTATCTCCCGATTATTACTTTCCCGGATGCGGGGTAATGTTACAGCGAGCCATGAAAATGAAGGAAATCGGCGCCTTAGACGTACGTAATCAATGTAGTGGTTTTGTATATGCGTTAAGTGTAGCCGATCAATTCATCAAAACAGGTATGTACAAGAATATCTTAGTTATTGGTAGCGAAAAACATTCCTTTGGATTAGATTTTTCTACACGCGGAAGAAATGTATCTGTAATATTCGGGGATGGTGCAGGGGCAGTTGTATTACAACCTACTGAAAAAGAGGGACAAGGAATTTTAAGTACGCACTTACATAGCGATGGAGAATCTGCCGAAATATTGGCGATGTATAACCCTGGTACACATGCCAATTATTGGGGTGAAAAAAATTATGCTGATTTTGATGATGCAGAAATTGCACAGATGTTTATGAGTCATCGTATGATTGATAATGCCCAGAACTTCCCTTATATGGATGGTCCATCTGTATTCAAAAAAGCCGTTGTAAAATTTCCGGAAGTAATTATGGAAGCATTACAAAAAAACGGATACCGGCCAACAGATATAAATATGCTTATTCCCCATCAGGCTAACCTCCGTATTTCTCAGTTTGTACAGCAGAAACTAGGGTTGAAAGATGAACAAGTCTATAATAATATTCAATACTATGGTAATACCACTGCGGCTTCCGTACCCATTGCACTTTGCGAAGCCTGGGAAAAGGGCAAGGTTAAGGAAGGTGATCTTGTATGTTTAGCAGCATTTGGAAGTGGCTTTACTTGGGCCAGTGCATTATTGAAATGGTAGCAATATATGCAGCGAAAAATTATATACCTCTACAACCCTATTTCAGGAACATCAAAAAAAGATAGTTTCTTAAAGCTTATTGAAAAAGAAACAAAGTATCAAGAAATTCCGTATTGCTTATATACCACTAATGCCGCAGGTAATTATGATGAGTTAAAAGATATTATCGAATACGAGCATTATACCGATGTGGTTATGATGGGTGGAGATGGTACTATTAATAAGGCTACACAGGAATTAAGGTCTACCGGTGTACAATTCGGGATCTTACCCGTTGGATCCGGAAATGGTCTGGCCCGAGCTGCAGGCATACCCGTTAAATTAAAGGCAGCCCTTGCACTCATTTTTAGCGGCACTGCTAAACCCGTTGATGCCTTTATGCTTAACAACCGATATGCTTGTATGCTTAGTGGTATTGGTTTTGATGCACAGGTTGCGCATGGTTTCGCAAATAAAGCCACAAGAGGTTTACTTACGTACACACAACAAAGTATTATCAATTATTTTAAAGCACACCCTTACCAATTCGAAATAGAAATAGATACTTTCAATTTTTTTACGGAAGCTTTTTTTATCAGTATCGCTAACAGCAATCAATTTGGCAATAATTTTACCATCGCTCCGGAGGCATCTTTAAGTGATGGTTTATTAGATATAGTTATTGTGCAAAAAATGAATAAAGCTAAATTACCTTTTGCACTGTTAAAACAAATCCGGGGTAACAATAAATTACAAGAGCTGGTAGATGATTTGGGTTCAAAGAATATTCTATACTTCCAAACATCTTCCCTCAAAATAAAAAATTTGAAATTGGCGCCTCTCCATTTAGACGGCGACCCGGCTGAAACAATGGAAGAAATAAATATTAGAATTATACCAAGTGCTTTCCAATTAATTTGTCCGTAACATCATCTCATTAATGATGTCAATTGTTTAAACGCTATTTGGTTCACTTCATTATTAAGTGCGTTGGCAATATCTCTTTTCTCGGCTCCGGTAAGGTGAAAGCTTAAACTAGCGGGGGCTTCTTTTCTCGATGGAACATATTGAAATGAAATTCTGTATAAGTTTTTACCATAGCTTTCGAATAAATAATCAAGCTGATCGTGCTGGTAATAATCTTGCATCTTGAACCAATTATTTTGCAGGATCAAAAATGGCTTTGTAAGAAACCCTATTAAACTATTAGTCTCTAATGGCTTATCCCAATCACTGAGACCTCTATCCCTGATTTGTATAACCACTAGCTTAGCGGTATTTTTTTGAAGCCATTCCTTAAATGTTTGTATAAAACGTAAAGTGGTTTCCTGTCCGTAATTATCCCTTAATCCTGCATCCATTACATCAATAATAGGGTTAGAAGGTAGCCATACATTAGGTAATACATAGGGGAATGTGGCATTCATCCTCAATGCGCTTAAACTACTTATTTGATCACTTTTTTGTTGCCGGAAAAAAGAACAAAAGTCGATAGCATCGGGGTCGAAAGAAGGAAGATTGGGTGTATCTGAAACCGGTTTCATCAAAAAACGAACCGGTCTTGTTGCCATGATCATTTTCCTGCCATCACGCGTAATAACCGCATTGAAAAATAAAGAAGGTATTACCGCTTTTTCCTCAGCATGTTTATAATCTGCTAAAGGCTTATTTAGAACGCCACCGGTATTTTCATTTAATTTTTGTTCAAATGCATACCCTCTATCTTTAATATAATCGAACCCTTTGAACTTAAATTTTTGAACCGGACCAAATAAGTCGCGCGTTAGAAAAGAGGAAAAAAGTGGACTTAATAAATCCTTCCCAATATTGGCTGTGTATTGCGGGTCTTGTAGGTTAATATTCTTCCCTTTGCTCTTTTCAAAATATAATTCTCTAAAATAAGCGGCACCCAACATGCCTCCCGACGCTCCATTCATTAAAAAAGTTTGCTCCATCAACTTACCCTTAAACAGCAGATCCAATTTCTGAAGTGTATTCATAGTAAAAGTAGCACTGCGCGTTCCGCCACCACTGGTATTGATTATATACATGGTTGGCTGTGGCGAAGACTGCCTAGCTTTCCAGTTATTTAAAATTTGTAAGAAAGCTTTCTTATCAGCCTCTATCGAACTGTCATTTGCAAGTGCATTAATACGCTCTTTTGTATAAGAAGGGCGCGATAATTTATCTATATAATCTAATCCGTATGCTTTATTTCTGGGATCGATAATCTCATTTTGGTAGAGATAATTGGCAAGTAAATAAATGACTACAAGTAAAGGGATACTCCAGCTTCCAAGAAATATTGATAAAGCACCTGCCACCGCAATGATAATGGAGAAAAATAATGTTACACTGGCTGCAGCAGGTAGCTGAAATAATCTACTATCTGAACTATAGCCGGTGAGTATGATAAAAATAAATGCCAGTGTTATGGCTAATACTGCAGCAACATGGTGGCGATTAAATACTGCATTTAAAAATGTTTCACTGTAATGCCTTACATCTCTGGGCTTCCGAAGTTTAAGTGTTGCACTCAGAAACCAATCTACCCGTAACTCATGTTTGGGAACGGGCAATTCATTTTTAGATGACTTTTGATAAGCATTATTGGCATCCTGGATACTATTAGCCAATGTATAGTAAATGGTTTTATCGGCTCCAAAAAAATACAAAAAAGAAATCAGTAAGGATAGGATTAATCCACCTGCATATCCCATAGCAAGCAACAGAATTTCCTTATTATTAAATAATTCCTGAAAACGAGCGTAATCAATAGCTCTCACAAAATAAAATAGTAAAAAACTGATAGGGATAATAGCATTATTGATACAATATTTTAAAAATGGTTGGGCAGTGGTAGCTAAAAAGCGGAGGTTTTTACTGTGTAAAATAAACGTAGTGATATTCCAGCTCATTATCAATACACCTGTAGTAAACCCAACAATAGCAGTACTTCCGGCAGATACTTCACCAAAATATTCAGGTGCCAAAAAAAGAGAATCGGCGCCAAAGGTTTTCATAAATGCGCCCGCTACGGTAGCAAAAAGTATATACCATACTACCAAGAATATCTGATACCTCCTAAAATGAAGCAGGAATAGTTGAATGGGTAATGAGTACCAAAAGCCAACTACATATTTTTTCATACTTTTTTTATCAGGTAGCGCGTTAGCACCAATGATAATAATAAGAGCATACCGGTAAGTTGGTGTAGTTGGGCCATCCATTCGAATGTACCCCAGTTACCTGCTTTAATACCAACACTACTAAGCACAGTTATAATGCCAAGTAATACTTGTACGCTCGTTATGATCAATGGCCACTTGCGAAGCTTATTAAACAGAAGAGTACCATTAAAGCGGAATAGCTGCACCGACCAATATATTACGATTGCCAGAATAAGATAAGCTAATCCCCGATGAATAAAATGAATCAAAATAGTATTATCAATAAAATTTAATAATAAAGGTTGATCCTTAAATAAGTTGGCAGGTAACCAATCGCCATTAATAGTTGGCCAGGTTGCAGCAGCGTTTGCCGCTTTATGTCCCGCCATTAACGCCCCATAAATAAGTTGAAGTGATAATAATATCAGCAATATTGTATTTATATTCCACCATTTTTTATTGGCGATTCGATTGGCAGGTTCGATCAGCAAATCAAGCGCAAACCAAAAGGTATACGATAATAAACCCAATGCCAAAATAAAATGCATAGCTAAGCGAGTAGGCTTTACATAAACAGCATCACCCGTTAATCCACTTTTTACCATTATCCAACCAACAGCACCTTGTAACGCCCCTAATAAAAAAAGGATTACAAGTGGGCGAATCATGGTTGGTTTAAACTTACGGGTAGCAATAAAATAAACGAAACCCACAACAAATACAAGCCCTATTAGTCTTGCCCATAGCCGATGAAACCATTCCCAAAAAAATATAAATTTAAAATTGGCAAGCGTAAAATCGAAATTTAGTAGCGCAAATTGAGGTGTTTGTTTATACTTATTAAACTCCTCAAGCCAGCTTGCTTCACTCATTGGAGGGAGTGTTCCGGTAATTACATTCCATTCCGTTATGGATAAGCCGCTGCCGGTAAGACGAGTAATACCTCCCAAGGCAATCTGTATGACCGTCATACCCACTCCAATCAGAAGCCAAATTGCAATTTGTTTATTCGAAAAGCGTTGTTCCAATTTCATAGCACAAATGTAAACATGGGTAAGGGTTAATTGGTTTAAAAAACAGAATTTTACACATATGTTACCCGCTTACTTACAAAAAGGAAGAATAGAAGCCGGCTGTGATGAAGCGGGAAGAGGTGCTTATGCCGGGCCTGTTTTTGCAGCAGCAGTTATTTTACCAAATGATTTTAAACACGATTTATTGAACGACAGCAAACAGGTAAGCGCTAAACATAGGATGATCTTAAAAGATGTAATTGAAACACAGTCTTTGGCATGGTCTGTAGCAAGTATAAGTGTTGCGGAAATAGACCAAATTAATATTTTAAAAGCTAGTTTTAAAGCCATGCATTGGGCCATTGAACAATTAAAAATGAAACCGGATTTTTTATTGATTGATGGAAACAGGTTTACAAGCTACACAGGTATTGCGCATAGTTGTATTGTAAAAGGAGATGGGAAATATGCCTCTATTGCTGCTGCAAGCATATTAGCAAAAACATATAGGGATATGTATATGGATACGCTTCATGTTCAGTTTCCGCAATACGGATGGAAATCGAATAAAGGGTATGGTACTTTAGAACATCGCATGGCTATTGAAAAAAATGGCTTGTGTATGCACCACCGAAAAAGTTTTAATATTATTCCAAAGCAAATAAGTATGCCATTCTAATCGGCTTCGCTCCATTCTCCCGCACCTTTTCTTATAACTGTATAGGGTTCAGAAGTACAATCAATAACGGTGGAGGGAATCATACCACCATTACCTCCATCAACCACGATATCTACGAGGTTCTCAAAATTTTCATGCATAATTTCAGGGTCGGTATACTCTTCCACCATATCGCCGGGTAAAGAGGCAGATAAAATAGGGTGTTCCAGTTTAGTTACTATAGTTCTTGCTATAATATTATCCGGAATTCTTAAACCAATTGTATTTTTCCGGCTCTGTAAAATCTTTGGTACCTCTTTACTGGCCGGCAATATAAAAGTGTATGGCCCCGGTAAATAACTTTTTAGTAATCGATATAAAGGCGTGTTTATGCTCTTCGTGTACTTACTTAAATCACTCAAATCGTTGCAAATAAAACTTAACTGTGCTTTAGAAGGATCTACTTTTTTTATTTGGGCAATTTTTTCCAGCGCCTTATGCTGAAATATATCGCAACCTAACCCGTAAATAGTATCTGTAGGATAAATGATGATTCCACCACTTCTTAAGCAATCGGTAATAATACCAATGTGTCTGGGATTAGGGTTTTCGGGATGAACCTGTAAGAGCATGTGCAAATCTACCAAATACCGTGATATGCAAAGAGTTATGTAAAATTTATCGCGTTTATCATTTTATGTGTTGGTAACAATTTCTTCATATTACCTTTGCCAAAATTTTTTGTTGATGAATTTAAGGCCGGTAGATACGTATAACTTATTAGAGGGGGAAGTATTCAGGAAGAACTATTATGAGCCCAAGAAGCCTGTAGTTATAAAAGACTTGGCAAAAAGTTGGCCTGCTTACCAAAAATGGAATTGGGGTTATTTCAAATCCATAGTTGGTGAGCACCGTGTAGCCTTATATAATAATGTGAAAAGTGATGCTTATACGCCTATTAATACGGCCGACGACTATAAAACTTTTGGAGAGTATATTGATATGATAAGTACCGGGCCGGCCGGCTGGCGAATTTTTCTTTTCAATATTTTTGATCATGCGCCAGAGCTCATTCAAGATTTTACCTGGCCCGATAATCTGATGAAAGGGTTTGTGAAAAAATATCCGATGCTATTCGTTGGCGGTGAGGGTAGTATTACACATTTGCACTTTGATATTGATATGAGCCATATACTGCATACGCAATTTGCGGGTAAAAAAAGAGTGCTGTTATTTCCTTATGAAGAAAAAGACCGGCTATACAGAAAACCCTTTGAGGTATTGAGTTTGGTTGATTTTAGTAATTACAGTGAGGGCAATGGAAAGCCTGATTATAATGCGTTCCCTGCTTTAAAAAAAGCCAATGGATACGAAGTTATTTTAGAGCCCGGCGATACATTATTTATGCCCGCAGGTTATTGGCATCATATGGAATATATAGATAGCGGTTTCGCGATGAGTTTACGTGCATTGCAATCCTCGGTTAGTGGTAAACTGCATGGTGTGTGGAATTTGTTTGGTATGCGTACTATAGATACCATATTGAAGAAAACAGTACCAAAGCCCTGGTATGAGTGGAAGAAGAAAAAGATATTTAGGTCTGCAGAGAAAATGCTTTAGCTTTATTTGTAGATAAAATTAAAGGCGGCCTTGTGCCGCCTTTATTGTTTGTAACCCCTGGTGATAAATTGAGCTTAGTGCTCTTTGACAAATCGAAAATACGTACAGAAAAAAAATTACATTACTCGGAAAACACCTTAATTTTAATCGTTTTTTAACGGTAAGAAAACAGGTGTTTACAGTAGTTTTTATTGATGTCCGGAACAGTTTCTTTGTACATTATTCACATTACCCCCTAATAGTTATTAAGATGTATGAAAAAAATTGCACTTGTAGACGACCATTTATTATTAAGAAATGGTTTGGCGGTAGTTATCAACTCCTATCAGGGGTATCGGGTTGTATTCGAGGCCGGTAATGGCATTGAATTTATTCAAAAGCTGAAGGAAAATGAGTTACCGGATATTGTTTTGCTGGATATATCTATGCCATATATGAATGGATACGAAACAGCAGAATGGATGAAGAAAAATTATCCTGCCATAAAAGTGTTAGTATTATCAATGCTCGATGATGAACGATCGGTGATAAGAATGCTGCAGTTTGGTGCGAGAGGCTTTATTACTAAAGGAAGTGACCCTAATGAACTAAAGATTGCATTAGATACGCTATCAAAAAAAGACATGTACTTTAACCAGTTATTATATCAAAATTTAGTAGGAAATATCCGCAACCAGTTAGCGGAGCCTTTAGACGATAGCATCATATTAATGGGATTAAAAGAAAAAGAGAAAGATTTTTTACGACGCACTTGTAGCGATAAATCATTGAAGGAAATAGCCGCAGACATGTATTTAAGTCCACGTACGATAGATGATTATCGAGATAATTTATTTGAAAAGTTACAGGTAACAAGCAGAACCGGATTGGTACTGTTTGCTATTAGGGTAGGATTGGTTAAATTATGAAAGAATCTCCCACACCTCTCTGCCCCGCAATAATTTATCTAAATTACCCTTGCCCTTCGTAGCTATAGCTTCTTCAATTTGCATGGTCATCACATCTTCATAACATGCCCTTTCCGTTTCATAAAAAACACCAAAGGGGCGAGGAAAATGTTCTCCACCCTTATTAGGATCATCGAACATGCGTACCAATATTTGTGCTTTGTAAAAATCATTTTCATCGTGTATCCAGCAATCATCGGCACTTGCATCGCTACCAATGTTAACTACAACCGGCTTTAGTCCATCCAGCTTAATCCCCTTTTGTTGGTTGGCACCAAATAAAAGTGGCTTACCCTGCTCCAGAAATATTGCCTCTTCTGCCTTCGTTGATTTTTCTGTAAAAATCTCAAAAGCCCCATCATTGAAAATATTGCAGTTCTGGTATATTTCGAGGAAAGAGGCTCCTTTATGTTGATGCGATCGGGTGAGCATTGTTTGCAAATGCTTAGGATCTCTATCCATAGAGCGTGCAATAAATGTGGCATCCGCTCCCATCGCTAGTGCTAGCGGGTTGAAGGGGTGATCGATACTGCCTACGGGTGTACTCTTGGTAATTTTATTAATTTCAGATGTGGGAGAATATTGCCCCTTTGTTAAACCATAAATCTGATTATTAAAAACTAAGAGGTTAACATCAAAATTCCGCCTCAGCAAATGCATGGTATGGTTTCCACCGATACTTAAGCCATCACCATCCCCTGTAACGATCCACACACTTAGCTCAGGGCGGGTAGCTTTTAAACCGCTCGCCACTGCCGTGGCTCGCCCATGAATACTATGCATACCATAAGTATTCATATAATACGGAAATCGGCTACTGCAGCCAATACCACTAATGATTACAATATTTTCTTTGGGCACCCCTATACCCGGCATAATCTTTTGTACCTGCGCTAAAATGGAATAATCGCCGCATCCGGGGCACCAACGTACTTCCTGATCGGTTGCAAAATCTTTGGCGGTTAATGTGGGTATTGTATTTGTTGACATGTTAATTAATTAAGAATTAGGAATTAAGAATTAGGAATTGGTGAAATTCTTTAATTCTTAATTTTTAATTATAAATTCTGTAGTTCCTCCCAATACTCTGCTGCTCTTCTTGTATGTGGTATCACAATAGTTCCTCCCACAATATTGGCAACAGCAAAAATTTCATACATCTCTTCTGTAGTTACTCCTAATTCATGGCTTTTCCCTAAATGATACTTGATACAATCATCACAACGTAATACCATACTGGCTACCAAACCAAGCATTTCTTTTGTCCGCTTATCTAGTGCGCCATCTTCGTAAGTATTCGTATCCAAGTTCCACAAACGCTTCATCACCAGGTTATTCTTACTCAAAATAACTTCATTCATCCGCTCACGGTAACTATTAAACTTATTTACTAATTCACTCATACATTTATTTATACCGCAAAAATAAGCAAGCATTTTTTGCGAAGCCGAATTCTTTGTACATTAACCGTCTAAATTATTTCGAATGAAGAAATTTATATTCCTTGTTTTCCTCGCACCGCTGTTCGTAATTGCACAAACAACAACCGAGCTAATTAAAGTTACTGATATGTTGAAAATTAAGCAACCCGGTAGCGTAAATATTAGTAACGATGGTAGCAAAGCCGTTTTTTTAGTAACTAATATAGAACCTGAAGAAGCTAAATGGGAGTATAAATACAGTGCCCAGCTCTTTCTGGTACCAACGGATGGATCTACTGCCCCTCGCGCCCTTACCGGCAAAGAACCGGCTTCCCAACCTAGCTGGAGCCCCGATGGCAAACAAATCGCATTTGTTCGTGCCGTAAATAATAAGTCCCAAATTTTCATTTTATCTTTGGAAGGTGGTGAACCCACTCAGCTTACCAATTTCAAATATGGCGCTTCTGCTCCCAAATGGAGCCCCGATGGCAAACAAATTCTCTTCAGTGCCGGTGTTTCTTTAAAAGATCTACTCAAAGACACGGAATTAAACCCTAATAATGAAGTACCCAAAT
>CABHOW010000098.1 GCA_902168225.1 uncultured Flavihumibacter sp.
GCCTATAGCTTACCCCTTATCCCTATTCTTTCAAAAGTATTTATTATTTACTTTACTTTTTGAATTCGTAATTTTACCCGTTTAATATTAGATTGATTTAACAATTCAGCAACAGCATGAACGAAAAAAAAAGAAAAATAATAAATGATCCAGTTTATGGCTTTATAACAATCGATCATCCGCTGATTTTTTCGATTATTGAACACCCTTATTATCAACGTTTACGTCGCATTCAGCAAATGGCGATGGCACAAATGGTTTACCCGGGTGCCGTACATACACGTTTGCATCATTCATTAGGCGCTTATCATTTAATGTGTAATGCTGTATCCGAATTAAAAGCCAAAGGAATCAATATCTCAAAAGCAGAGGAAATTGCAGTAAAAGCAGCTATCTTACTACATGATATTGGTCATGGTCCTTTTTCTCATGCACTTGAATGGGTACTCATACCAAATGTTCATCACGAGCAAATATCTCTTCAAATTATGCAGGCGATGAATGCAGAACTAAATCATGAACTGGATTTAGCTATAGAAATATTTACCGACACTTATCACAAACCTTTTTTACATCAGCTTATAAGCGGACAATTAGATACGGACCGAATGGATTATTTAAGCAGGGATAGTTTTTTTTCAGGGGTAAGCGAAGGTGTAATTGGCTATGATAGAATATTAAAAATGTTAACTGTTCATGAAAACCAATTAGTGGTAGAAGAGAAAGCAATTTACAGTGTAGAGAAATTTTTGGTAGCAAGGCGACAAATGTATTGGCAAGTGTATCTGCACAAAACAGCATTAGCAGCAGAAAAAATGTTAGTTAAAATTATTGAACGTGTAAAAGCCTGCTATCAGGAGGGTTTAGGAGACTTGGCAACCGTTTCATCGCTCGATTATTTTTTAAACGATTTTAACGGAGATATGAATACTACCGCCCTGCAGCAATTTGTAAGGCTCGACGATGTTGACGTAATGAGTGCCGTAAAAAAATGGGCCACACATAAGGATCCCATATTATCCCTTTTATGCTCACGATTGCTCAACCGAAAACTCTATAAATCCCGTATTCAGTCGGAACCCTTTGACCCTGATTTCGTTGCTGCCAAACGTAATGAGGTTATTCAAAAGTTTGGTATTAGCGAAGAAGATAGTCATTATTTCTGCTTTACAGGTGAAGCCACAAATACAGCCTATCATAACAAAGAAGAGAAGATCAATATTTTATTTAAGGATGGAAGTATAAAAGATATTACAGAAATAAGTAATGCAATGATTCAGCAAAATCTTTCTTCAACTGTAAAAAAATTTTACATTTGTCTGTTAACCTAACAAGTACATATGCAGTTTACCGCCGCACAAATAGCCCTGTTGGTTCAGGGAAAAGTAGAAGGGGATGCCGATAGAGCTGTACAATCATTTGGTAAAATTGAGGAGGCGGTAGCAGGGCAGCTTTCTTTTTTAGCCAACCCCAAATACGAAGAATTTTTATATACAACCCAAGCATCTATCATTATTATCAATGAAAATTTGGAGTTGAGATCGCCTGTTAACGCAGCATTGATAAGGGTGCCGGATGCCTATACCGCTTTTGCTACCCTGATGACCAAATATCAAGAATTAGCCGCTCAAGAGTTAACCGGTGTGCAAGAGTTGAGTTATATCGCCAAAAACGCATCTCTTGGAGAAGGCGTTTTTATAGCTGCATTTGCTTATCTAAGCAATGGTACTATTATTGGCAATAATACGAAGATACATGCCGGTGCTTTTTTAGGGGAACGTGTAAAAGTGGGTAATAATAGTGTTATTCATGCGGGTGTAAAGATTTATCACGATTGTATCATCGGAGATCATGTTATTATTCATGCAGGTACAGTGGTTGGGAGTGATGGTTTTGGATTTGCACCACAAACCGATGGTAGCTACAAAAAAGTGCCCCAGCTGGGGAATGTAGTGGTTGAAGATTATGTTGAGATTGGTGCCAACACAACTATAGACAGGGCTACATTGGGCTCTACTTTTATTAGAAAGGGCGTTAAAATCGATAATCTGGTTCAGGTTGCGCATAATGTTGATATTGGTATTGATACCGTTATTGCAGCTCAAACAGGCATTAGCGGAAGTACAAAAATTGGCTCTAATGTTATGATTGGAGGACAAGTAGGTGTAGCCGGACATATTACTATCGCTGATGGTACTAAAGTAACCGGACAAAGCGGCGTTACGAAGCCTGTAAAAAATAAAAATGCAGTATTGAGTGGCACACCTGCTTTAAATATTCATGATTCTCGAAGAAGTCAGGTTTTGGCTAAAAACTTACCTGAACTTGAAAAAAGGGTTAAAGAATTGGAAAAAATGATACAAGAACTGCTCACGAACAGAGTAAATGAGTGATTTTAAGATGCTAAAACCTGTCTTTACTGTATTTTTGTCCCTAGCCCAAGTTCAATCGCATGGATATTCATTTCAACCCAGATAAACAACATACTTTAAGCAAGCCTATCAGCATTAGTGGAACCGGTTTACATACCGGCATCTTGGTAGACATGACTTTAAAACCTGCAAATCCCGGTTTTGGAATCCAGTTTCAAAGAATCGACCTACCCACACAACCCATCATAAAAGCAGATTGTGATTTGGTAACCGATACCAGTAGAGGAACAACCCTACAGGTTGGTGATGCGAAGGTAAGCACCGTAGAACATGTTCTTGCTGCACTTGTGGGCATGGGTGTTGATAATGTTCTTATTGAACTGAACGGCCCCGAGATCCCTATCATGGATGGCAGTTCTGCTCCATTCATAACATTGATTGAAGAAACAGGGGTATTAGAACAAGAAGCAACAAAAGCTTGGTATAGCCTAGATGAAAACATATACCATTATGATGATAGCAAACGCGTAGAAATGGTAGCATTACCTTCTATGGACTATCAAATTACTACGTTGATAGATTTTAATAGTCCTGTTTTAGGTACCCAACACGCCGGGTTAAAAACAATAAAAGATTTTAAAACGGAGATAGCTCCATGTCGCACTTTTTGTTTTTTACATGAGCTAGAAATGCTGCTGGATAACGATTTGATTAAAGGGGGAGATATCAATAATGCAATCGTTGTGGTTGATAAACCGATTACAGACGCCGAAATGACGCGATTAGCAAAAGTTTTTAAAAGAGATAAGATCGAAGTAAAAAGTGAAGGTTATTTGAATAACCTGGAGCTTCGCTTTCCCAATGAACCGGCAAGGCATAAATTGTTAGATGTTGTGGGTGATTTAGCCTTAATAGGTTACCCTATCAAAGCGAGAATTATTGCTAACCGTCCCGGACATAGCTCCAATGTTGAGTTTGCGAAGAAAATTAAACAGTACATCAAAAAAAATAAGCATGTTAAGAATGTACCTGTGTACGACCCAACCATGCCCCCTGTTTTTTCTTTAGAGAAAATTGAAAAAACGCTACCTCACCGTCATCCCTTTTTGTTTGTAGATAAGATTATTGAATTAACCGATACCCATATTGTAGGGATTAAAAATGTAACATTTAACGAGTGGTTTTTCCAAGGGCATTTTCCCGGAAATCCGGTAATGCCTGGCGTTCTTCAAATTGAAGCTTTAGCACAAACCGGTGGTATTCTTTGTATTAACTCTATGCCTGAGGGTCAATATGATACTTATTTTTTGAAGATCGATAATTGTAAATTCAAGCAGATGGTGCGCCCAGGAGATACAATGGTATTGAAAATGGAATTTTTAAGCCCTATTCGGCGCGGTATTTGTGAAATGAGAGGAACAGTATATGTGGGAGGCAAAGTAGCTACTGAAGGAGATCTGGTTGCTCAAGTTGTTCGTAGGGCCGGAACCTGATGCCACAAAAAGACTAATTTAGAGATCGTATAAAATTGAATAATGACCCATCCTTACACTTATATAGACCCCAATGCACGAATTGCGCCAAACGTAAAAATCGATCCGTTTACTGTTATTCATGGAGATGTTCATATTGGGGAAGGCACTTGGATTGGGAGTAATGTAACCATTATGGATGGAACCCGTATCGGAAAAAACTGTAGAGTATTTCCCGGTGCTGTATTAGGGGCTATTCCGCAAGACCTGAAATTTGCAGGAGAAAAAACAACCGCTGAAATTGGCGACCATGTTACTATTAGGGAGTTCGTAACCATAAACAGAGGCACGGAAGACAGGGGTAAGACTAAAATTGGTAATCATTGCTTGATTATGGCATATAGCCATATCGCCCATGATTGTATTATCGGTAATCACTGCATCATGAGTAACAGTGTACAAGTTGCCGGGCATGTTGTAATGGGAGATTGGGCCATAGTAGGTGGTGTGAGTGCCATTCACCAGTTTGTACATATTGGCCAGCATACTTTTATCGCAGGGGGAAGTTTGGTTAGTAAAGATGTTCCCCCCTATATTAAAGCAGTACGTAACCCCTTAAGCTATGGCGGTGTAAATAGTGTGGGTTTGAAAAGAAGGGGTTTTACAATCGGACAGATCAATAATATCCTCGATGTATATCGTACCATTTATAACAAAGGATTTAACACCACCCAATCGTTGGAATTTATTGAGGAAGAACTATCAGCTACCGACGAACGCGATGAGATTGTAACATTTATTCGGGAAAGTGGCAGAGGCATTATTAAACGCTTTACCAAGGGGTCAACAGACGATGAGTAAGACGCAGATCACACTGCAGCATGCAGGTAAAAGATTCCATCGCGATTGGATCTTTCGCCAACTCAACTATTCCTTTGAATCCGGCAAATCTTACGCCATTACAGGATCTAACGGATCGGGCAAAAGTACTTTATTACAATGCATAGCCGGAAGCTATTCCTTAAACGAAGGAAGTATAAATTGGGGGCATTATAACACTGAAAATGTGTATCGCGCTATCTCAATTTGCGCACCATACTTAGAATTAATAGAAGAGATGACGGGGGAAGAATTTCTTCAATTCCATTATCAATTTAAATCGATCATCAATCAATATGCTATTCAAGATATTTTAGCTGAAGTAAATCTATTACCGGCAATTACTAAACAAATTCGCTATTATAGCAGTGGTATGAAGCAGCGATTAAAACTTGCTCAAGCTTTTTTTTCCGATACTTCTGTTTTATTATTAGACGAACCATGTACTAATCTCGATAAAGAGGGGTATGCCATTTACAATCATTTGATAGAACGCCATACTGCTCATAGAATAGTGATTGTTTGTAGCAATGAAGAAGCAGAAATTGCCTTCTGCAATGAACGTATCAATTTATCTGATTACAAATAAAAATCCTGCCAGTTTGATCACTACCTCCTACTGGCAATCAATAAATTCAAATCGGTGTATTTCAGATCAAATTTCTGACTAATATAAAAATCGGTAAGTGACCCTTTAAATAAATAAATCCCTTCTCTCAAATTGAAGTTATGCCATACCATTTCTTCAAGTCCACCTTCATCACTTATCTCTATTAATAACGGCATTAGAACATTGGAGATAGCCTGACTGGCTGTTCGTGCAAACCCGCTTGGAATATTAGGTACACAATAATGTATTACATCATGCTTCATAAAGATAGGGTGCTCATAAGAAGTAAGTTCACTGGTTTCAAAGCAACCCCCTCTATCAATAGCTACATCAATAATAATACTACCAGGACGCATAGCAGCCACCATTTCTTCCGTAACAACAACCGGTGCTCTTCCGAATTCATTACTCAAAGCACCCACTGCCACTTCACAGGTTTTTAATTGTTTTGCTAACATCCTTGGTTCAAGTACGCTTGTCCATATACGCTGCCCCAAATTATTTTGGAGTTGCTTTAGCCGATACACATTATTGTCAAATACTTTTACAGAAGCACCTAACGCTAGTGCATTACGTGTTGCAAACTCGCCTACGATACCAGCCCCGATAATAACCACTTTTGTTGGAGGTACCCCACTTATACCCCCCAGTAGAACCCCCTTTCCATTATTAAAACTGCTCAGGTATTGGCCTGCAATAAGCATTACCGCACTACCGGCAATTTCACTCATACTTCTAACGATCGGATAGGTGGCACTGGCATCTTTAAAATTTTCAAAGCTTAAAGCCGTTACCCGCTTCTCCATCATCTTCTCAATATGTTCTTTTTTTAAAGCAGAAAGATGAATGGGTGAGATAATAGTTTGATTGAGTTGCAATAGGGGCATATCTTCCTCAACAGGGGGTGCACTTTTTACCAGTATAGGGCATTTGAAAATAGCCTCACGGTCGTATACAATTTCAGCACCTGCCTCTGCATATTCTTTATCGTTATAGTGGCTACCCTCCCCTGCTTTATGCTCAACAGTTACCTGATGACCATTGGCAACCAATACCCCTACCGAATCGGGCGTAAGTGCAATACGATTTTCTTGAAAGGCAATTTCCTTTGGAATACCAATATGCAGTTTTGCTCCTTCAGATTTTACATCAAGTGTTTCTTCGAGCGTTTCATATAATAAAGACGGACTGATACTGGGTTTCGAAGTGGCCATATAGTGGGTTGAACCTTGAAGTTACTCATTTAGTAAATATTCTACGGGTTTGCTCGTCTAATATTTCAATACCTAAGTATACCGTAGTTGCAGGAAGGAGTTGTAAAGCCCTTTCGGGCCACTCTATAAAACAATAGGCACCGCTGCTCAAGATATCTTCCATACCCGCATCTAAAGCCTCTTGCTCATCTTTTAGCCGGTACCAATCCATATGGTAAATCAGCGGTACTTTTTTACCGATATATTCATTAACAATGGCGTAGGTAGGGCTGGAAACAGCTTCTTCAACTCCTAAATAGCTGCAAAGCGCATGTATGAAAGTAGTTTTCCCGGCACCCATAGGGGCATCAAAAGCCCATATTTTCCTGTTTCCCATTTCTTTCCACAATGCGATAGCCACTGCTTCCGTTTGTGCCAGTCCGAAAATTGCATCCATGCGTCAAAGATAATTCTATCGGCACGATATAATATCCCTAACTCGAAAATCGATAGTCGTTAGCTTTCGTAATTTTGTACAAAGGATTTTATGGAAAAAGTGAACTTGGAAATTACGGGCATGAGTTGTACCAACTGTGCATTAACAGTAGAGCGTTTTTTAAAAGATAAAGGGTTAACCGATATAAAAGTAAATTTTATAGGTGGTGATGCCAGCTTTACAACAGCTCCGGATACTTCTCTGCATGATATTAAAAAAGGGCTATCCAATTTAGGCTATCCCGTAAAGAATAGCGATGCTACTACCAAGCAAAAATTTTTGCGCAATCATTTACACCGATTTATTTTTTGCGCAGTATTTACGCTTCCCTTAATGCTACACATGATTCCGGGTGTACATATTCATTGGCTCATGAACCCATGGATCCAATTAGGTTTCACACTACCAGTTTTTATAGTAGGTATGGATTATTTTGGAAGAAGTGCCTGGAAAAGCGTTGTAAAAGGCATCCCGAATATGAATGTACTGATTGTACTGGGTGCCATTGCTGCATTAGGTTATAGTTTATATGGAACACTTATCGGTAAGGCAGAACAATTCATGTTTTATGAAACTACAGCTACTATTATAACCCTTGTTTTTTTGGGGAATTGGTTAGAAGATAAATCTGTAGAAACCACACAACGATCTTTACAAAAGTTGATTCGAACACAAAAAACCATGGCGAATATGATTGCTTATGATGAGCAACATCAGGAGCATATTTTTCCGGTTGAGAGCGGCACATTAAAAATAGGAGATCTGGTATTGATTCGTACAGGAGAAGCGGTACCTATGGATTGTAAGGTATTATCAGGAGAAGCTGCTGTCAATGAATCAGTCATCACCGGAGAATCAATACCTGTACAAAAACAAATAAACGATCTCTTAATAGGGGGCAGTATTATTACAAACGGAAGCGTAAAAGCATATATCACTGCAGTTGGTGCTAACTCTGTATTAGGTAATATTTTGGAGCTTGTAAAGAATGCTCAAACAGAAAAACCTCCTGTTCAGCAGTTAGCCGATAAAATAAGCGCTGTATTTGTGCCTGTTGTTATTGGCATTGCAGTATTTAGTTTAGGTATCAATTATTTTTTTGCCGGTCAAACTTTTACAGATAGTTTACTCAGGAGCATTGCTATTTTGGTAATTGCTTGTCCCTGCGCTATGGGTTTAGCCACACCTGCGGCAATAGCAGTGGGATTAGGCCGTGCAGCACGCAATGGGATCCTCTTTAAACAAACCAAAACACTGGAACTTTTTAAAAATATTAAAACCATTGTTTTTGATAAAACCGGAACCCTTACTACAGGTGATTTTGTAATTACCAATTTTGGGTTAACAGAGGCCGGTAGAAGCTTAGGAGAAAATGCATTTAAGCAAATAGTGTATTCACTTGAAAAATATTCCGCCCATCCTTTAGCTAAAGCAATCACCACAAGCTGGAAACATAAGGAGCCCATTCGCTTTACAAAAGCAACTGAACAAAAAGGATTAGGTGTAGAAGCAATAGACAAGGAGGGTAATATCTTCAAAATTGTTTCGCATAAAGCATTAGGGCAAACTAATGAGGATACGGCACATTCCATGTATCTGATCAAAAATGATATAGTATTGGGCTGGCTCGACTTGGAAGATGAAATAAGACCTGCAGCTGCCCAAGTGATTCAATTTTTTAGACAACAGAAAGTAAAAACTATTTTGTTGAGTGGAGATAGAAAAGCAAAATGTGACCAGGTAGCCAATAAATTAGGTATAGATGAAGTATATGCCGAGGTTAGTCCACAAGAAAAAATGGAAAAAATTGCCATCTGGAATAAACAAGCCCCGGTTGCCATGGTAGGTGATGGCATAAATGATGCCCCTGCATTAGCAAAAGCAACCATAGGTATTTCTTTGAGTGAAGCATCTCAAATTGCTATGCAGAGTGCAGATATCGTTTTGATGAATAACGGATTTAAAAATTTACCAACCGCTTTAGGTATTGGTAAACATACGTATACCACTATTCAGGAAAATTTATTTTGGGCACTTTTATATAATGTTGTAGCAATACCTGTTGCAGCTTTTGGTTTATTAACACCAACAGTTGGAGCCTTAGTAATGGGCTTGAGCGATGTGGTATTGGCGATTAACTCTGTTCGACTTAATTTTAAGAAAGTTGTTCCCACCTCTTGAGTACACCCATTCAAATATTAGAACAGTATTGGCATCATTCCAAATTTAGGCCTCAACAGGAGGAAATAATAAATTCCGTTTTAAACGGGAATGATACATTGGCATTATTACCAACAGGGGGTGGCAAATCAGTATGTTTTCAGGTGCCTGCATTATTAATGGAAGGTACCTGCTTGGTGATTAGTCCGTTAATAGCGCTTATGCGCGATCAGGTATCCGCATTACATCAAAAAGGTATTAAGGCAATAGCCATTCATAGCGGGTTAAAAAACTATGAAGTAAAAAGGGTTTTACAAGATGTTGCCGATGAGCAGTATAAGTTTTTGTATTGCTCTCCGGAACGATTAGAGAGCAACTTATTTTTAGAGATGCTTCCGGCATTATCCATTCGTTTAATCGTAATTGATGAAGCACATTGCATATCCCAATGGGGTTATGATTTCAGACCACCTTACTTGCGTATTTCAGCAATTAAAAAATTACTACCGCAAGCTAAACTCATTGCAGTTACTGCATCTGCAACACCGCGTGTACAAGAAGATATTATTGCTAAACTGGAGCTGAAAGCAACAGCAGTATTTCGACAATCTTTTGAACGCCCCAATATCTCTTATAGCAATTTTTTAGTAGAAAGTAAACCGAATAAAATCATAGATATCCTTCAAAAAGTTGGTGGTACCGGTATTGTATATTGTAATAATAGGCGGCAAACTAAAAAGATTGCCGATATATTATTAGCAACCGGAATAGCAGCTGATTATTATCATGCAGGTTTAACGCAGGATATCAGAGAACAAAAGCAAGAGGCATGGATTAGTAATAAAATTCGAGTAATGGTTTGTACCAATGCTTTTGGCATGGGAATAGATAAACCGGATGTAAGAACAGTAATCCATCATGATATACCCGACTGCTTAGAGAACTATTATCAAGAAGCCGGAAGAGCCGGAAGAGATGGGAAAAGGGCTTATGCAGCTTTGTTATACCAGCAAAAGGATATAATAGAGTTGATGAAAAACGCACAAAGCAAATTCCCCACTATAAAAACCATCCGGGAAGTATATCAAGCAATTGCCGATTATTTACAGATACCCGTTGGCATTGGTGAAGGGATTTATTACGACTTCGATATAAGTGTTTTTATAAAAAGATTCAAATTAGAAGCTGTTGTGGTAATGAATGTTTTGAAGGTTCTGGAGCAAGAAGGGCATATTCAATTTGCAGAAAATATTTTCTTACCATCACAGGTAAATTTTGCCTGTGAAAGAACCGTATTAGAAAACTTTGAAAGAGAAAAACCGGCTCTGGAGCCCTTAATAAAGGGGCTACTGAGAACCTATGAAGGTATTTTTAACGATCGTGTTTCTGTTTACGAATCGGTGTTAGCGAAAAATTTGAGGCTAGACATTACATCCATAAACAATGGATTACAAGAACTTGCTGCGGCAGGAATTATTGAGTATTTACCCAAAAAAGATACCCCACAAATACAGTTTTTATTAAATAGAGCTCCGGCTCAGTATTTACATATTCAGCAAGATGCCTATTTGGCCAGAAAAAAAAGATACCAAGAAAGAATCGATACTATCATTCAATATGCAACTAAATTAACTACTTGCAGAAGTAATTTTATAGGTAAGTATTTTGGTGATACTACCAGAACAGATTGTGGTATTTGCGATAATTGTTTGACATATAAAAAAAAGAAAACCGGTAATAAGCATTTTGAAGAAATAGAAGCCCGATTAAAAGTTGCAACCGAGAAAAATATCAATAAACTGATACCTACTTTAGCGCCGCATAGTAGCCATTCCGTATGGGAAGTTCTATATTATTTGCAATCAGAAAACAAGCTTATTATTAATGAAGATGGTGATATGGAGTGGAATTAGCTTATCACCTTTTGTAATTGTTCTTTCACCGCCTCAAGTAACCGGAAGCTATACTTTACGTATACCACCATTATACATTTTTCTGAATCCAAAAGCTGAAACTATCTACAAAAAAGGAAAAGGGGTAGGTAATTAAAAGGGAGTTCGCCTTATTTTAACAAAAGATTGAAAGCTATTGGTTGTTCGCCGTGGTTAAATTATCTTTATTTGATACAAATAATAACCATGGAAGAAAAAAGACAATATAAGATCCTCCTTTGTGAAGACGATACAAACCTAGGGATGGTATTAAAAAACTACCTAGAACTCAATGAATTTGATGTTACACTTGAGCGAGATGGTCGATTAGGATTAGCTGCTTTTCAGAGAGAGAAGTTTGATATATGTTTACTGGATGTAATGATGCCGAATATGGATGGCTTCACTTTAGCAGAAGAAATCAGAGATATTGATTTGGATATACCCTTGTTTTTCTTAAGTGCAAAAACCATGAAGGAAGATATTATTCAGGGTTATAAACTTGGGGCAGATGATTATATCACTAAGCCTTTTGATAGCGAAGTATTATTACTTAAGATAAGAGCGATTCTTAAAAGAAACGAGGAAGAAAATAAGATCAATGAAAATATTGAATTTGATTTAGGTTCTTATCATTTCAATCCAAAACTTCGTGAGTTAAAAAAAGCGGATAGTACCCAGGTATTATCTCCAAAAGAAAATGAATTATTAAAAATGCTTGCTGAGCATAAAAACGATTTATTGCCTCGGGAGCGTGCTTTAAAGAAAATATGGGGTAGTGATACTTATTTCAATGGCAGAAGTATGGATGTATATATTGCCAAACTTCGGAAATATTTAAAAGAAGATTCAGCTATTGAAATAGTTAATATTCATGGAAATGGTTTTAGGTTGGTAGCGCCTTAGGGGGTAGGTAGTGAGTAGTGCATAGTGGGTAGTGAATAGTGAGTGGTGGAGTAATATAAAATTACTATTCACTAAGCACTACACACTAACCACTAAAAAGTTCCCCTGCTTTTCCACCTTGAGCTAAACCTAAGTGATTATAAGCTTTAGCAGTAACCTCTCGTCCGCGAGGGGTTCTTTGTAAAAAGCCCTCTTGAATTAAGAAAGGTTCGTATACTTCTTCAATGGTACCCGGTTCTTCACCAACTGCGGTTGCAATGGTAGTAATGCCCACAGGCCCCCCTTTAAATTTATTGATGATAGCCGATAAAATACGATTATCCATATCATCCAGTCCGTGTGTATCTACATTCAATGCTTTTAAGGCATGTTGGGTAATACCAATATCAATTTTACCATCATTCAATACCTGTGCAAAATCGCGTACCCGTCTTAATAAACCATTGGCAATACGCGGTGTACCCCTACTCCTGCCCGCAATTTCGGCAGCAGCATCAGTAGTAATATTTGTTTGTAAAATGGCCGCACTGCGTAAAATAATTTTTTCGAGCATCGATGCGGTATAATATTCTAATCTTGATTTAATACCAAAACGAGAAAGCAAGGGTGCAGTAAGTAATCCACTTCTGGTAGTGGCACCCACTAATGTAAAGGGGTTTAGATTAATTTGAATACTGCGAGCATTGGGGCCGGTATCGATCATAATATCGATCTTGAAATCTTCCATGGCAGCATATAAATACTCCTCTACAACAGTACTTAAGCGATGTATTTCATCGATAAATAAAACATCATTCGGTTGCAAATTGGTAAGTAATCCTGCCAAGTCGCCCGGCTTTTCGATAACCGGTCCTGATGTTTCTTTAATATTTACACCTAATTCATTAGCAACGATTCTGCTCAAAGTGGTTTTACCTAGTCCGGGTGGACCATGAAAAAGCACATGATCCAAGGCTTCCCCACGTAAACGAGCTGCTTTAATAAAAATCACAAGGTTTTCAATAAGCTGTGCTTGTCCGGAAAAATCATGAATAGCAGCAGGTCGAATACTATTTTCAAATTCTTTATCTGCGGCACCGAATATGGGGTTACTAGCTTCCATGTTTTTCGAAAGTACTAAGGCTGGGGCAAACAAAAAGAAAAAAATATATTTGCATATACAAATAATCATATTATCTTTGTATTAGCGATGAAAATCACAGATAGCAAATACAAGCAATGTTTATATTTCACCTCCGGTGCACTAGCCCGAAAAGTGGAAAAATTGGCAATTGAGAGCTGGAAGAGAGTAGATTTATCGCCTAGCCATGCGTATTTGTTGATGTTGGTTTTAGATGAGCCCGGAATTCAGCCGGGTGTTTTGGCAGAGGAGCTACAATTGAGTCCTAGTACGGTAACCAGACTTATTGAGAAGTTAGAAACGAAGAAATTAGTTATCCGAACTACAGAGGGTAAAATCACCAATGTATACCCTACTCCAAAATCAAAAGAAATGCATCATCAATTCAAAGAATGTGTACACGACTTTTATGAAAACTATGCAGGTATTTTGGGTAAAGAAGAAAGTGGCCGTTTTATAAAGAATATGAATAAGGTAACAGATCAGCTCACTTAAATTTTTTTATCTTAATAGTTGTATATACAAATATTATTTAATTATTAAATCAAACAAATATGAATTACGTAATCACCGGTGGAGCAGGACACATTTCAAAACCTATCGTATTGGGGTTATTAACAGAAAATCAATCCGTAACAGTAGTTTCGAGAAACGAGGCAAATGTAGCAGAGCTAGCGGCTGCGGGAGCAAAAACAGCCATTGGCTCGGTAGAAGATGCAGACTTTGTAAAAACTGCATTTACGGGTGCAGATGCGGTGTATTTGATTATTCCGCCCAATTTTGCAGTCACAAACTGGATTGCTTACCAGCATAAAGTAGCAGATAATTATACAGCAGCTATTGAAGAGGCAGGTGTAAAAAAAGTGGTTGTGTTGAGCAGTGTTGGTGCACATATGGGTACCGGAGCTGGCCCGGTAGATGCGTTAAGCTATTTGGAAAAGAAATTGGAAGCTTTAGAAAATGTAGACGCTTTATTTCTTCGCCCCTCCTATTTCATGTATAATTTATTCAGCATGATTCCGCTTATTAAACAAGCAAATATCATGGGAAGCAATTTTGGAGACACCGACGAAAAATTAGCTTTGGTACATACCAAAGATATTGCCGCAGTTGCTGTAGAAGCTTTATTAGGGCTTCATTTTACAGGTAAATCAGTTCGTTATATTGTAGGCGACGAAAAACATCCTTCCGAAATTGCAGCGTTAATTAGCGAAGCCATTGGCAAGCCGGGTATTCCATGGGTACCATTTAGCGATGAGCAAGCATTACAAGGAATGCTGGGAGCAGGTTTAGCTGCAACATTTGCAGAAGGTTATACCGCTATGGGGGCAGCGCTTCGTTCAGGCGAAATGCAAAGAGATTATTATGCCAACAGAACTGAACTGGCGCCAACAAAACTCACCGATTTCTTACCTGAATTTGTAACCGCTTTCCATCATTCATAAACTATATCTTATGTATTCAAAAGATTTAAAAATAGGTGTTTTAGGTTCCGGCATTGTGGGCCGTGTTCTCGGGGCAGCTTTTCATAAAGAAGGTCACGCCGTTATGATCGGTACTCGTGATACCTCTAAAGAAGAGATAGCCAAATGGTTATCTGAAAACCCGGGTACCCAAGCTGGTTCATTTGAAAGTACTGCCGTATTTGGAGATATTATTGTACTGGCAACACCGGGTGTGGCAACATTGGAAATTATCGAACAAGCAGGAAAAAATAATTTTACCGGCAAAACGATCATTGATGCCACAAATCCTATTGCGGCGCAGCCCCCTGTAAATGGCGTACTTTCTTTTTTTACAGATTACAATAGCTCTCTGCTCGAGCAAATTCAAGCTTTACTACCATATGCGAATCCTGTAAAAGCATTTAGTTCTGTTGGTAATGCCTTTATGTATAAGCCAAATTTTTTAGAAGGTACACCTTCCATGTTTATTGCGGGCAATAGTGAAGAAGCAAAAGCTACCGTAACAACTATACTCACCCATTTTGGGTGGGAAACAGAAGATATGGGCAAGGCAGAAGCTGCCCGTGCTATTGAACCACTTTGCATATTATGGTGCCTACCCGGGTTTACTAAAAACCAATGGCATCATGCATTTAAGTTATTGAAGAAATAGGACAGATTTTACCCACCCCTCAATCCCCTCCAAGGAGGGGACTGAAAATTATCACTACAAAACTTCCCCTATTGGGAGGGGACTGAGGGGTGGGTTATTTTCTCCTCCCATTTCAAGATGATACTGAAATCGTTGTTTTACAAACCTCCCATTCTTGGGGAGGACTAAAAATCACTACCGTACAAACTTCCCCTCTTGGGAGGGGACTGAGG
>CABHOW010000099.1 GCA_902168225.1 uncultured Flavihumibacter sp.
TTCAAGCAGAAGACGGCATACGAGATCTAGTACGGTCTCGTGGGCTCGGAGATGTGTATAAGAGACAGGTACTTTACTTTGTGTAGTAAAAACAGGAGGGAAAGCGTTTGTGCTTTTTGTCAACTTTCCTTTTCCATCATTGAGATATAGTAAAGGTTGTAAGTGTTCATCTTGTCCGTAATACTCATTCCCACCTGTAGCAATTACTAAATCAGGAGCTTTATCATTATTAACATCTACCCAAATAGCATCTACTGCCTCCCACATAGAATCCAATTCCAAAGCAGGCTCAGGCATTTGTTTGAATTTACCATTGGGTTGTTGAATAAATATTTTTCCTTTATACGTTTTAGATGCACCAATATAAAAATCTTCCAAACCATCGTTATTGATATCTGCTACAGCAATGGCGGGGCCTTCGGTAGAAACCATTCTCGGCATCAATAATTCCCGATCAAACTCATTAAAGCTATTTTCTTGGTGTATATAGTTAATACCCGATTCAGCAGTAATATCTTGTAAATTGAATACAGGTGATTTACTATTTAAACTGGTATAATTAAAAGCAGGTAACCCCTTTGTATAATTAAAACTGTTTACACCATTAATTTTTAAGTCGATTTTTTGATAGCTATTATCCGGCCAAATTAAAATTGCAGAATCCACTTTATTTTCTCCCAACCCTATTGTTATCGGAATTTCACTACTGGATAAAAAGCCGTGAACCGGATATTTTTCATAATAAAATCTATTCGTGCCTGCATATACCAAAAGTTTAGCACCAAGTGCGTTTCTGTTATTGGCAGGGCCTGTTAATTGTATAGTAGCCGATTGATTTTTCTTGGTATTTGTATGGCTATTATTTACATAGAGTAAAACCTTATCATTTATATTATTAGCAACAATATCTAAATCGCCATCATTATCTAAATCTGCATAAAGTGCCCCATTCGAAAAACTAAGAGGGTTGTTTTTAATACTATCCGTATAATTTGTAAAATGGAGATTACCGTCGTTTAGAAAAAATTGATTTGGCAATTTTATCTCCGGAAATTTATTGGTAAGAGAGAGATCTTTATCAGCAATGGTGTTAGTTCTTAATTTTTGTTGAATCTCATCGCCCGAAACAAAATTGATATAGTCTATATCATTCATCCTTTTAGGAATACCGTTCGATACAAATAAATCTTTATATCCATCATTATTAAAATCTACCCATAAAGGCGACCAGCTCCAGTCTGTGGCAAAAACACCCGCATACTGACCTATTTCAGCAAAAGATCCGTTTCGCAGATTATACTGTAAATTATTTCTTGCGTATTGATAAGTATAGCCATAAGCAATTTTTTGATAGAACAAGTTATAGTCATCTTCCGATAAGGATCGTTTTAACATATAAGGTTGATATGGCAACATATCTACCGATATAATTTCAGGGAAAGCGTCATTATTTATATCGGCAATATCAACACCCATGCTAAACTCACTGGTATGAGTAAGTTGGGTTGCTCCTTGTTCTAGGAAACTGCCATTCTTCTGATTAATATACAAATAGTCATTTTCATGAAAATCGTTTCCTACATATATGTCCGGCCATCCATCCATATTAATATCTGCAACGGAAACTCCAAGTCCGTACCCAATTTTAGAACCATTGATACCTGCAGAAGCGGTAACATTAGTGAATTTATTTCCGTCGTTCCTGTATAGTCTTTGTCCGGCTAATGAATCATACGTACCGATAAATTTGCTGCGGGGTGCATAATTACCATCATGATTTACGGAATGGTTCAGTAAGAACATATCTAAATCCCCATCTCCATCATAATCTAAAAAAGCAGCTTGCGTACTAAACCCGGAGAAATCCAATCCATAGCTGGCGGCTTTTTCTTCAAAATGAGGGATACCTGATGAATCGATATGGGTGCAAATAAATAATTTATTTTTACCCTTCAATATTTTATAGTTGCCTACGGCACAGAGATAAATATCTAATAAACCGTCGTTATTAATATCAATAATAGATACACCCGTATACCATGCGCCGTCGTAGTTAATACCTGTTTTCTGTGTAACATCTTCAAAATGCATGTCGCCTCTATTCAGGTATAGTGCAGGGGCGCTTTGATTGGCCGCAAAAAAAAGGTCAATTTTTCCGTCTTTATTAAAATCACCGGCGCCGGTACCGGCGCCGTTATAGTAATACATATAAGAAAACAAATTGAATTCGGGTTTAGGTACTAATTGATTTTGAAAATTCAATCCGGTTGAATCGGCCGGAAGTACGGTAAACAAAGAATTCCCATGCTTATCTGAAGAGCACGCTGCAAATAGTACAAAAATTAAAAGTATAAATACGTTCCGCATGACTTTCTACTTATGTTTTTGTCTACCAGATTGAAGTGCTATTAAAAGAGGGATATTATTATTTTGCAACATTAATAGAAGCGGTTCTTTACGATACATTACTTCTACGATATCTCTTATCTGCTCCTTACAAAATAAACCGGTTTGTGATTGTGGCATTACAGAGAAATTATTTTTCCCTTCATTTATTAAGATAGTTCCATAGTTTCCATCCAGTCGGCAAAACTGAGGTAATAAATCAAATTCATTCCCGGCTAATAATAGATCAGGTTTCCCATCTGCATTAAAATCTTTTACGATGATGGAATATACGCTACTCAATTGTGCTTGTACAGGCAATGGTTTGAGGGTAAAGTTTCCTTTTCCATCATTTATCGCAATCATAGAAGAGGCTGTATTTACCTGCTGAACCTTTGCACTTTCTAATTCTTTTCCGAACAAATCCTGAATAGATTTAGCAGCATAATCCACATGTTTTAAATTAGATTTTTTTAATGAGGGTAATTGATCTGTAATATCTTTCTTCATGAATACAGGCATATCCCTTCCGCCTATACCTTGCGTAAACACTTTATCGATGGTGCCATTTTGATCAAAATCTTTAATCCATATTTTAACCGGGTTTTCAGCAGTGGGGTGCAGATAAAAATTTTCTCCCTTATTTCCAAGTACCATATCCAGGTCTCCATCACCATCTAGATCGGCGAGTTTTATTTGTTGCCACCAGCCATAGTTTTTTTCAAGACCAATATTGAGGGGTACAAACTTCTTATTCACGTAAGAAAAAGCTTGTACGCCCATATAATCACCGGTAATAATCAATTCTTTTTGGGCATCTCCATTAATATCTGCATATACCGCAGATGTAATCATACCCAAGTTATTCAGGAAGGGAGCCACTTGTGCTGTTACATCTTCAAAGGTTCCATTTCTGTTATTATGAAAAATAAAGGAACGGGGAATTATTCCATATTGCTGTGGTTCGCTTCTACTTCCTATAAATATATCAGGGTATCCATCGTTATCATAATCTATTGGAATAGCAGTACCACAGTTGGTATGGCTAATTCCAAAAGCACCCGGCTGCAAGGTGAAATTCCCTTTCCCATCATTTTTGTAAAATTGATTTTGATAAGTATCGGCAGATGCTGGGGCCATATTACCGCCCCCACCGATAAATAAATCGATATCCCCATCCTTATCGGCATCAAAAAAGAAAGCGGTTGTTACATCATTAAAAGAAAATTTCTCGAAATCCGGAATTGTTTTTTTAATAAAACCATTTGCTTTTTGAAGATATAACAGAGAGGGTTGCTGAAAAGCGCCTCCAATAAAAATATCTTCGAGGCCATCTCCATCAACATCACCTACTGCAGCTTTGGGCCCTTGTTTAGAAAGCATAAAAGGAATATTTCTTTCTGTATAAAAATCTACATAATCATCTTCTTTATGTTTATCAAAATTTTGATTGATGATTGTAAATAAAGTAGGTGTTATATCTTTTTGAGTTACCTGCTTTTTTATATCAGCAATATTGTACTTTATATTATTTAGCTTATTGAGTTGGGGTTTGAATGGGGTGATTGTTCCATTGGGCCATAACACTTCAGCAGAATCGATGGTATTAGTACCTAACCCAATTGTTTGCTTATACTCCATTGAGGACTGGAATCCGCGGGCCGGCATAATAGTTCTGGTAATCTTTTCTTGTTTAGAAAAAATGGTGATTGTTGCTCCAATTGCAAAATTATTCGGCGCTGTATATTGTAATGCTACAGCTATATAATTGTTGGAAGAAGCCATTTTTTCTCTGGCATTATTCCGATAAATAACTGCTTTTTGGTTTACATTACTGATCACTAGATCTAAATCTCCGTCGTTATCAAGATCTGCATATACAGCTCCATTAGAGAAAGTTTTTTTATCCAATCCCCAGCTGTCGCCAATATCTTCAAACTGTAAGTTGCCTTTATTTCTAAATAATTTATTAGCAATAGGAACCGAAGGCATTTTGTTGATGATGGTACTTACTTCTTCTTTTTTACCACTAATAACCATTTGTTGCATCACTTCATTAGCAAAAAAATCAATAAAATCCTGATCTGTTACATCTCTGTAAATTCCGTTACATACCAGTATATCTGATTTTGAATCATTATCTGCGTCAAAAATTAAAGCGCCCCAACTCCAATCACTGGCAGCTACCCGGCTATAAAATGCCGTTTCCACGAAACGCCCGTCCCCATTATTTACTTGCAATGCATTTTGAGTAAACTGATTATAAAAGCCTTGTTTCTCTTTGAGCTTAACAACATCGTAACCTTCAAAAGAGGTATTTGTTTTTAATCGGAAATCATTGCCCGGCAACATATCTGTTGTAAAAATATCAGGACGCCCATCATTATTGATATCCGCCATATCAGCTCCCATAGATGACATACTCACATGTTGCATCCTATTCTCAATATCATCTTTAAAGGTTCCGTTTTTTTGATTGATATATAAATAATCTCGTTCAAAAAAATCGTTAGATACATATATATCAGGGTATCCATCCCCATTTACATCTCCAACGGTTACACCTAGCCCAAAGCCAATCAAACTTCCATGAATTCCTGATTCGTAAGTAACTTCTTTAAATTTACCGTTATCGTTTCTATACAAATGATCGCCCCCTCCTTTTAAAAAATCTGCTACGGCAGCTTTAGAAGCAGGCTGGTTACGAACGTTAGCATAGTTAAGCGTATTAACAGGAATAGGGCTATTATTGACGATAAAACAATCCAGGTCTCCATCAAGATCATAATCAAAAAACGAAGCATGGGTGGTATAGCCATCATTATCTAAACCATATTCAGCTGCTTTTTCTGTGAATGTAAGATCATGATTATTGATGAACAATTGGTTCTTTCGCAGAGCCGCGTTACCCATATTGCCGGCATTACAAACATAAATATCTAACCAGCCATCTCCGTTTATGTCAACTAGCACAACACCGGTGCTCCATTGTTTTTTATTAGGATCGAAGCCTGCTTTCTCCGAAATATCTTCGAATTGAAAATTGCCTTTATTGAGATATAATTTATTGGCTGTTTGGTTGCCGGTAAAGAACAAGTCCGTTAATCCATCATTATTCAGATCTCCTGCAGCTACACCTCCTCCGTTATAAAAATTCCGATATCTAAAAACATTAAAAGTATCTGATTCAGTGATACTATTAACGAAGTTTATATTGGTATTCTCTACCTCTGAAAAAAGGGTATTGGGGGATTTTTTTTTGCAAGATAAAATCAGCAATAGAAGGGCAGTGGAGATAATCGTTAAACGCATATGCTAAAATAAGCCAATCGGTTAAGACCATAAAAAAAGCCCCCCAACAATTCTGTTGGGGGACTCTTAAAATATTAACCAAATATTGGATTAGTATCCAAAGTTTTGTTTAAGATTAGGATTAGAAGCTAATGCTTCAGTAGGAATAGAGAATACTACACGAGATTTATCAGATGGGTTTGGTCTTTCTTCAACAGGAGCGTTGAATGCACCAAAACGTACTAAATCGTTTCTTCTCCAACCTTCCATATATAATTCGCGGCTACGCTCAGTTAATAGAGAAGACAATGTTACTGAAGTAACAGGGCTAACTCTTCTTTGAGCACGTAAGCCATTCACTATCGCTAGTGGAGTTTCGGCATCAGTACCACCTCTTAAAATGGCTTCTGCTTTCATTAAACGAAGATCAGAAAAACGGAATAATGGGAATTCGTTATTACTACCCCATCCACCATCGTTGATGGTAGAAGGATCTAATGGGAATTTATTGAAACGTATACCGGAAGCTTCTCCATTAAAGAAGATACTTGCGTTTCTGGTAAAGATCAATGGGTTACCTGAACGATCTTTTAAATTACCCACAGTACCACCAATACTTCCATTTAATGGACCACGAGCCTGACCCACTAATAGACCTGCAGTAGCACCTACACGATCTGTAAAGCCAGCTAATGTATCACTCAATCTAACATCGGTTGGATCAAATGAATCATATAATGTAGATAATGCTACGAAACCATTCCAGCTAGATGGAGTTTGGTTATAGTGCCAGCTCTGAGATGTCTGCCAACGCAATCCAGTACCATTACCGGTACGACCATTAGGGTCGCCATTATTGTGACGGGTGAAAATGTTCTCAGTAGATTTTGTACCATTATCCCATTTAAAGTTATCCCAATAGTACGGACTGATCTGGATAAGCGGATTAGCAGCAACCAAATTTGCGTACTGTATAACCTTGTTCATATCAGCAGCTTGGAAAGTAAATGGACCTGCAGGGTTAGTAGGATCTTGCTTGAAAACAGCTTTGTTTAGATAGCATTTTGCTAACAAGAACCAAGCAGCTTCTTTTGTAGCTCCAGTTCTGTTAGTACGTGTGAATGAAGGTAAGTTCGCTACAGCACCTTCTAATTCAGCGATAATTGTATCTATCGCTGCGGATCTACTTAAAACAGAAGGAATAGATGCAGCAGCAGCAGTAGCAGGGCGGCTCTGAACCTGTCCGTATAAATCGCAAACTAAATAGCGATAATAAGAACGAAGGAATTTACCTTCTGCTTGTGCCTGAGCAGATGCAGTAGTGCTTTCTGCTAATAGAGTTGTTTGGAATAGCGCTCCATTCAACTGATTCCATGTATCACGAAGCTGGTTGTGATCAGGACCCCAAGTATGAAGGTGTAAACGGCGCCATGTACCGAAATCATCCCAGTCGGTTCCACGTGTTGGCCCCATTACTTCGTCGGTAGTATGTTCTTCCATACCAAACCAGTTACCCTGACCACCGGTTAAACCGTTCAACTGCTCATATACAGATGATAAAGAGGGAGTTGTTGGGGGGCCGCCCTGACTTAGAGCAGCAATTGAATTCGGATCTTTTAATTTTGGATCTAGCTTTGTACAGGAAGCCATGCTAAGCATACCAATACCGGCAGCAAGCGGCAACATGTAGTTTTTGATTATCTTTTTCATTTTTATTTAATATTGCGTTTTTCAGATTTAGAAACCAACATTTACACCGATAGTAACCAATCTTGGACGAGGGTATTGCGTATAGTCAAATGCTCTTGAAGGGATACCATTGATATTTTTATCTACGTTTACTTCAGGATCTATACCGGAGTACTTGGTCCATAAAGCAAGGTTTTGTCCAGACACAAACACATTAAGTGTCTTAATTGTTTTGCTTCTAATGTTAAATAAATAACTCAAGTTCACGTTAGATAGGCGTATGAAGTCGCCTTTCTCTAGGAAACGAGTTGATACAGAACCCGGGTTGAACGGATTTTCAGGGCCTGTACCCACATCATAAGTAACGTTACGAGCATTTCTTAAACTACCTTTCAAGAATAAAGCATTTGCTGTATTATTATATACGTAGAAACCAGAGCTCCAGTTTGCGAAAACACTCAAACTCCAACGCTTATACGTAAAATTATTAGTTACCCCTCCAAAGAAGTTAGGCAAGGCTGATCCTAACAATTGGTTAGCAGCACCGGCAGCGTAACGTGCGTTACCATTACCATCAAATCCTTGGAAAACTGGCATACTCCAAGTAAAGATCGGATTACCATTAGTTAGGGTTTGAGCAAATGCACCAGTTAAACCTTGTCCGCTAACAGCACCGGTATTAATTGGTGAAGGCAATCCGGTAATATTATTTTTAACAGTGGTTGCATTAGCACTAATATCCCATCCGAAATTCTTTTTCTCGATAATTTTGTAGTTAACAGTGAACTCCCAACCTTTATTGATTACGTTACCGTCAATGTTGATCCACCAGTTTGCATTAGGTGAAAATCCACCCGGAGTTGGTGCGAAGATTAGCATGTCTTTACGTGTAGTATAATAATAATCTACAGTAACATTCAATCTTCTGTCTTTTGAAGTAAGATCTACCCCTACACCCTTAGTGGTAACAGTTTCCCATTTTAGGTTAGGATTACCTTGTTGAATAAAACGTGTAGAAGCTCCCGCACCTGTACTTGTACCTGTAAGCGGGTCGAAAGTTTGCTGAAGATTCAATGCGGCATAAGAGCCTAGGTTATCTTGGCTACCTAACTGACCATAAGATCCCCGAATTGATAAATCACTAAACCATTTCCCAAGTGTTTTTTCTGCCCAACCCTCTTGCAATACTCTCCATTTTGCAGCAAACGCAGGGAAAGTAGCATAACGGTTATTAGCACCAAACTTAGAAGATCCATCTCTACGTACGGTAACAGTTAAGAAATATTTATCATTATAAGTATAGTTTACACGACCAAATACTGATTGTAATTCGTTTCTATTATAATCAGGAACATATGTGGCGTAATTTTTAAAATTATTATAATTCTTAACAAAAACATCAGTTGGGTTTACAACAGGTGTATTTAAGCCCCAACCTACTGTAGCACTATATTGAGTTTCAAAATTTTGATAAGAATAACCGGCAACAGCATTCACATTGTGTAAGTTGTTAAATGTTTTATCATAAGTAACATAGTGTTCAACTAATAGCGACTTAGTTTCTAAGTTTTGCTTAGTTGTTCTACCATTACCTTGAATTTGATTACCCCAATCTTTACCAAAAATGTTAGTCGTACCTCCATAGGCATTTGAACCTAAGCGAGGGTCTGCAAAAGCTATACGCTCAGATTTACCGTTATCATAACCAACCACTCCTTTATAAGTAAGATCTTTTGTTAGCTGATAGCTTAAAGAGATATTTGAAAGGAAACGATTTACTTTATCGTTATCATCAAAATAAGCTAACATTTGAGCAGGGTTACGCTGGTCTCCCGGTTGGAAGAAAGAACCATCTTTATTATAGATAGGATTGGTAGGATTGAACTGTAAAGTAGCACCTAACAAACTACCTTGGTAACCTGCATTATTAGATAATGGAGGATACTGGTTACGGGTGTTAGAATAAGTAAGATTAGCGTCAAAACGGGCTTTGTCTTTCCAGAATTTCTGAGAGAAATTAATACGTCCTGTGGCACGCTTTAAGCTACTGTTTCTTACAATACCTTGTTGGTCGTCGTAAGAACCACTTAAACGTAAGGTTGTTCCTTTATAATTGTAACCCCAACTTAAATTATATGCTTGAGAAATAGCGCGACGGAAAATTTGATCCTGCCAATTTGTGTTGGCACCACCATCAATTAACTTAACCGCAGCAGCAGCAGCAACCGGATCGGCACCACCATCGATATTAGCTTTTTTAGCTGCTAGTAAGAAATCAGTAGCATTCATCAAATTATAGCGCTTTGCGGTTTCAGCTACGCTTGTATTGGCAGAGAATTGGAAACTTCCTTTGCGACCGCCTTTACCTTGTTTGGTAGTGATCAAGATTACCCCATTCGCACCTCTAGATCCGTAAATAGCAGCTGCAGAAGCATCTTTAAGTACGGTGATATTCTCGATATCATTCGGATTTAAGAATATGAGGGGATTTTTAGCAGTAGTACCTCCCTCAACTCCACTCTGAGAGGCTAAAGTTCCACCTTGAATCAAAGGCACACCATCAATTACATATAGCGGCTCTTGGGAACCACTGATGGAACCCGTACCACGAATATTAATTGTTGCGGCTGCTCCGGGTTCACCTGTAGATGGTGTAACTAACACACCGGGAGCGCGACCTTGTAATAATTGATCAGGAGAGGCAATTTGTCCTTTGTTAAAATCTTTTTCTGTGATTTTTGCAACAGAACCTGTTACATCCTTTGCCTTTCTGGTACCATAACCTACTACCACTACATCAGTTAGTGCATCGGTAGAAGCGACTAAGGATACAGCAGCAGTGTTGTTCACACTCACTTCTTTGGTTCCAAAACCAACAGAAGAGATTACCAAAGTGGTAACATTTGAAGGAACAGATAATTTAAAGGTACCGTCGGCACCGGTTTGCGTTCCGGTTTTGGTTCCTTTAGCGATAACAGAAGCACCTACTAATGGTGATCCGTCTTTAGAGTCAGTTACCTTACCGGTAACAGTTTTCGTTTGCGCATGCGAGAATATCGCAAACAGGCAAGCGAACGCACCCAACATAATGGGCCTGGCAAGCTTCATTAGATTCATAAATGGCAGTTTACTGGTTATTAAGCGTGTACAAAATACACATTTTTATACTAAAAAAAATTTTTTGTTATTTTTTTCTAAAAAGAATGCTAAAAAAACTCAACAAAATCCTCTTTTTGGCACAAAAACGATTGTTAGACCACAACCATCTCTTAAACGATGCATTGTTTGTTAAATTATTTGTAACAATTCTTTTCCTAAATTAATAATGATATGCATACGAAAAATAGTTTTTTCTCAAAAAA
>CABHOW010000100.1 GCA_902168225.1 uncultured Flavihumibacter sp.
ATATATGATTGAAACAGCCCAACCGGATTCCCTTTTTAAGCAGCCGGTTCAAACCCTCGAAAAACAGATCGATAAGAGCCGGGAATTATTTGTTTATTTATTGTTTTTTTTATCTGAAGTTGCCCGCTATGCCGAAACGGATGCGCGTAAAAGAGCTAATCGTAATTTACCAACCGCAGAAGATTTGAATATCAATATTAAAATTGCGGGTAACGAATTTATCTGGAACCTTTTGGAAAACAAAGCTTATCAAAAAGCTATTGAAACCGATAAGCCTGAAAATATATTAGATGCCGAATTGGTAAAACAAATCTATAATACACTTACCGAAACTGCTGAGTATAAAAATTATATCCAGGAACAAAGTCGGGATAAGGCAAAAGAGAAAGAGATCATCAAATTGATTTTTACGCAATTAATGCTCCCTAATGAATCTTTTATAGCACATATAGAAGAGCATTTTAATAATTGGGACGATGATGGGGAGATGATGGAACAGTTGATGCTTACCTTTCTACAAAAACCAAAATCGATACAAATAGGTCAGTTAATGACCGACGATAAATGGCATTTTGCGCGTGTATTACTAAGTACCGTTTTGGAGAAAAAAGAATATTGTTTAGACCTTATAAAACCAAAGTTAAAGAATTGGGATGCAGATCGTATTGCCTTATTAGATATGGTTTTGATGCGCATGGGTATTTGCGAATTGTTGTACTTCGAAACCATACCTACCAAAGTAACGATCAATGAATATATAGATTTGGCAAAAGAATATAGTACCCCGCAAAGCGGACAATTTATAAACGGCATACTCGATAATATCCATAAAGAGCTTACCACTGCGGGAAAAATCAATAAAATCAATTTTAAAAAATAAAACAAACAAATATGTTATCAACAGCAATGATCCTTTTATCGGCCGATCCTAAACAAGGTGGATCCGTTCAATTACTGCTAATGGGGGGTATAATTCTTGTGTTCTGGCTATTCATGATTCGTCCACAAGCTAAAAAAGCCAAAGAGCAAAAGAAATTTGTAGACAATATGCAGAAGGGTGATAAGATCGTTACCATCGCAGGTATTCATGGTACCGTTAATAAAGTGAATGAAGATAATACCATTCAGTTAGAAGTGAGTCCGGGCAGCTATTTGAAGATTGAGAAATCATCGATTAGTATGGAGTGGACAGCTGCTATTAATAAACCGGTAGCGGAAAAAAAATAGTTAGTACGAATGTTATAATTTTGCATCGGCAATTAAAAATTGCCGATTTTTTTATGCTTTTAGTAGGACTCACAGGTGGTATTGGTAGCGGTAAATCGGTAGTGGCAAAAATATTTCGTACACTCGGTATACCGGTGCTCGATGCCGATAAGTTGGCAAGAAGTATCATGGAAGAAGATACGATCGTTCAACGGGATATAATAAAAACTTTTGGTGAAGAAAGTTATATCGATGGAAAATTAAACCGGGGGTTTTTAGCTAAAATTGTTTTTAAAAACCCTTATCAACTACAGATTTTAAATAATATTACACATCCCCGAACCATCGCTGCCGGTTTTGAATGGGCCAAAAAGCAAAATGCTCCGTATGTTGTAAAAGAAGCGGCATTATTTTTTGAATCGGGTTCTGCCGAGGGTATTGATAAAATGATCGGTGTTACCGCCCCCAAAGCGCTGCGAATTCAAAGGGTAATGAAGCGAGATAATATAGACAGAGAAGATGTATTGGAAAGGATGAGCCGGCAAATTGATGATAGCATTAAAATGCGATTATGCGATTGGGTTATTGTGAATGATGAGCAAGAGCCTTTGTTAGCACAGGTGCTGGCCATCCATGAAAAACTCTTAGGCTAAGTTTGGAATCTTCAATCTTCAATCTGAAATCTGGGGGTTTATCAGATTCCAGATTCCCAGATTCCAGATTCTCAAAATACAAATCAGTAGGGGTTTTCTAAATCATACTTCTAATTAAATTTGCGTAACGTTCAAAAAATGTATAAAGTACCCGTACCGTCTAATGAAGACGCTCGTTTAGAAGAACTAAACAGGTTGCAAATCCTTGATTCTGAGCAAGAAGCACAGTTTAATGAAATCGTTGAATTGGCTTCCCGAATCTGTAAAACGCCCATGTCGCTCATTACTTTGGTAGATGAGAACAGACAATGGGTTAAAGCCAAGGTGGGGTTAGACCTTACTGAATCAGATAGAAATGATGCTTTTTGCGCCCATACCATATTGGGGGATAGTGTATTTGAAGTGCCCAATGCGCTTGAAGACGAGCGATTTGTTAATAATCCTTTTGTAGTAAACGAAAGCAATATTCGATTTTATGCAGGTATTCCGCTGGTATCGGAGAACGGATTTAATTTAGGAGCCATTTGTGTGTTAGATACGGTTCCCAGAAAGCTTACGGAAGATCAAATTTTTGCATTGGATGTGTTATCCCGACAAATCATCAAGCTTTTTGATCTGCGCTTGCGCAATTTGCAAATTGAAGCGCAGAACTCCATTATGGAGAACCAAAAAAATCATTTACTGGAGTTAAGTGAAATTCAGAATAAGATCATTTCTATTGTAGCACACGATGTAAGGAGCCCGGTTGCTTCTTTACGTAATGTTATCAATTTAAAAAAGCAAAATGATATCAGTGCCGACGAGATGAATGAATTCATGGATATGCTCAGTAAGCAATTAGATGGCACCATGAGTTTATTATCGAATTTGGTAGAGTGGGGTGGAATTCTAATAAAAAAATCGGCTGCTAAATGGAATGAGATAGATCTGTTTACACTGATCGAAAGTATTTTTAAGGATCTGGAGGTAGCGGCATTGGTAAAACATAATAGACTGGTGAATGATGTTGTTAAAGGAACCAAAGTATGGGCCGATGAAAATATGCTCAAGTTCATCATCCGTAACTTAATGAGTAATGCGATTAAGTTTACTGAAAATGGAGCAGTAAGTATTGCCAGCTCGGGAGAAAAAACAAGAACCCGCATATTGATCAAAGACACCGGTATTGGCATGAATGAAGAGATACGATCCAATCTTTTTAAGGCCAATAGATCCAGCAGCAGAAAAGGAACCAAGAAAGAAGAGGGTAGTGGCTTAGGTTTAATTTTATCGAAGGAATTCGCGGAGAATTTAGGTTCAGATATACAGGTTGAAAGCGAAGTGGGTAAAGGAAGTATTTTCTCATTTACGGTGCCAGCAGTTTAAGCCTTATCTATTTCAAAGCACCAGCGTTTGAGTTTGCCTTCAAAATCGAATGGGGTAGTGGCTTTAGTGATATCACGGATTTGCGTGCTATTGATTTTTTCTTTCTCCATTATAAATTTGGTAAAATTCGTGCTGAAGAAAAGTTTACCACCCGGTGTTAGCGCGTACAATACATCATTGATGAGTTCTGCATGGTCTCGTTGAATATCGAGGATATCTTTCATTCTTTTACTGTTACTAAAAGTAGGAGGGTCCATCACCACCAAATCGAAGCTATTGGGTTGAAGGGTTTTGAGGTATTGTTTTACATCGGCATGAATGAAGGAGAATTTTTTCTTGTCTTTTAAAAGGTTGATGGCAAAATTATCTTCTGCCCAACCCAAATAAGTTTTAGATAAGTCAACCGATGTAACAGATGCCGCTTTACCTGCTGCGGCATATACGGAGAAAGAACCCGTATAGCAGAACAAGTTGAGAACCCTTTTATTTTCAGCGAGTTGTTTTACTTTTTCTCTGGTGAGGCGATGATCGAGGAATAGACCCGTATCCAAATAATCGTGGAGGTTGATGAGGAATTTGAGGTTGTTCTCTAGTACCGTAAAGTATTGTTTTTCTTCTGCCAGTTTTTCGTATTGTTCTTCTTTATGGCTCATGCGTTTCCGCATTTTTATAAACATATTTTCGGTGGGCACCCCGGTAATATCGGTGATGATGGTCATACAGTCCTGCATCCATGCATCATGGGTCTCATCTTCCATACCATGGCGGCGCAGGTATTCGGCAATGTAGAGTTTATCTTCATAGAACTCAATACTGAAGGGGAATTCTGGCAGGTCGTGATCGTAGAGGCGATAGCAGCCGATACCCATACGCTTAGCGATCTTGTTTTTATGTTTATATACTTTGGCGAGCCTATTACGAAACATCTCCGCCTTTTGGCTATCGAGCATAGTTTAATTTTTGCAAAGAAACTATTTATGAGGGGTGTTTCCAAAGTATTCCTACAAGCTATAAATGGGGGAGCATAGTTTTTGTGTGTTACAGTTTAATATTAAGACAATACAAAATGTATAAGAATCGACAATACCAAAAGTATAAGCGCATTGACGTAACGACAATATAGAATGTATAACCACAAAAAGCTTGCTGGGGTTGGGTTTATGATTTTGGAGATAAAGATAGAGTGGCGTATATTTATGTGTTATGTGTCACCCTTTGGCAAAATAATATTGCTTTACTTTTAATATAGATAGAATGCTTATTAGCCATGAAGAATTATTTATAAATACAGTTCAAGATTTACGTTCTAAAATCAAAACAAATAAAACGTATCATCTTGTGAGGGCTTGTGGATTATGCAGACATTTGCTTTTAGATGGACACCCCTTACTTTATCAAGCAAATAAAAAATATAGACTACCAATTATATTTCACATCAAAGACTATACAGACACACCAATTTCAAATGACTATAAAGGAAGTGGCGGTCGGACTATTTTGCCATTAGGAGAAAGTATAAAAGTTACATTAGATGATTTCTTAAAAACAAAAATTCATTATTATGGTAAAAACGAATTTACTGTAAAGGACTTTATACTCATTGCTTCACATTACTATGGTGGTGTGCATTCAGGCAATCCAGACGAAAAACAACAATATCTTTCAAGGTTAAATAAATTTTATAACAAAGAGACAAACATCTCTTTTTGGCACATGAACGGAATATGCAAAGTGATTTTAAGGGCAATGAGACCTTTAGAAATTAAGATTAAAAAGAATATCGCTACAGGTGGGTTTTCACCACAGTATTCGGCTGCCTGACAAATGACTTATTCGGGTACATATAATAAAGGTGCATTAATCCTATAACCCCTTGTAGCGACATTCAATTATTTAAAGCAATATTTCAAGAACAATAAGGGCGAACTCGTGACAAGATGCTTTGCGTTATGTTGGCTGACGTATGTAATTCATCTGTTGTTTTTTTAATTTTACTTAATAACTTTAATTCAACCTCTGCTTCGCTATTTTCAACACAAACGCAAAGCAGGATACGTTACAGGCAACCCGTAGTGACGTGCTAACATTAAACAACCGAATTGTAAAATGATATAAATGAAAATATGCAACGACTTGATGAAATAGTAGACCTATACCTGCATATGGACACAAACTATGCTTTAATGATTACAGGAGACTGGGGAGCTGGTAAGACCCATTATTTTAAGCATACACTCAAAGACAAAATTTCCAACACACCAGTTTATAAAGACAATTCAAAGAAATATAGACCTATTTTAGTTTCACTATTCGGGTTAAAATCAGTTGAGGAGATACAAGCTGAAATATTTCTTTGTCTTTATCCATTTTTAAAAAATGCCAAATTAAAACTTGGGGCAACAATCGGCAAAGCCGTCATAAAGGGAATTTTGCATCTAAAAGGATTAGGAGAATACAGCACTTTTGTTGATGAGGTTGGAAATACAGGAAAAGCAGTAGATAAAAAAGAACTTATAAAATTTGAAGAACTAGTTATCTGTTTCGATGATTTGGAAAGAATTAGCCCAAACTTAAAAATTGAGGAACTTATCGGCTTTATCAACTCATTAGTTGAAAGCGAAAACGTAAAAGTCCTAATTATTGCTAATCAAGGGAAGGGTGCATTGACTGATGAAAAATTTAAAGAATTTCAGGAAAAAGTAATTGGAAACACTATAGAGTTTATTTCTACAATTGGTGACTCTTATGAATCCATTTTAAAAGATAAATTTTCCGGGTTTAAGCAATACAGGGAATTTCTTGAAAATAATAAAGATTTTGTTCTAGAAGTATTTACCAAAAAGACTTCAAATCTCAGGACAATGATTTTTGCGCTGAACTACTTTCATCAAATTTACTCAGAGGTAAATAACCAATTATTTAACGAGAATAATTTGAAAGACAAAAAAGAAGAAATCTTATTGAATCTTTTAAAATTTACTTTATCAATATCAATTGAATACAAGGAAAGCAAAATCACTTTCAAAAAACGTAACGAACTCGATGCAACTTCTTCAATTGATTGGAGTGCGTTCCTTTCCAATACAAATTCGTGGCAGGCAAATAATAGTTCGGAGAAGGAAAAAGAAAAAACAGATAGAGAAAAATTTATCGAAGACTACTACACAAATGATAAATTCAATTTCTATAACTCAGTTTATGATTATGTAACAGGAGGAACAGCTTTTAAATATCCTTTGCTAATAGAAGAATTGAAAAGAACATATCATATCGAGGAAAAAACAATTCTACCTCAATATGAAGTTTACAATAAATTGGGCTATCAATCTTGCTTTGCTCTAAGCAACGATGAATATTTAAAGACCACCAAAAAAATGCTTGAATATGCCTACAATGGCAGTTACGATATTACACTTTATTTGACAGTGTTCCATTTTGCGACAAGGTTTGGTAATCCTTTGAACTTGAATCTTGACAGACTTGAAAAAGCAATCATCAAAGGAATGATTAAGGGCAAAAAGAATTATAAACACAATCACCCTCTTGACTTCCATTTAAGTATTTCTTCCAATACCGAACACATAGACCACATTAAGCGAATAAGAAAAGCAGCCCTTGACTTAAATAATGAAATTCTGTCTGACACCAAGACAGAAGAATCCTCAGAACTTGAAAAACTTTGCTATGAGAACTTTGAAGACTTTTATAAAAAAGTTTTAGACAATCAGCAGTCATTCTATTTTGACCCAATTTTTTCAAAGTTTAATGCAGATAAATTCTATTCCTATTTCTTTAATTCAGAGCCAAGCAGACGCTGGGAGATAGTAAAGTTTATGTCAGACAGATATAGAGAATATCCATCTTCACAATTAAAACCAGACATAGCTTTTTTACAGAAAGTAAAGGATAGAGCAGAGAGAAGGAGTAATCAACTTTCAGGTAAGAATGTAACTGGTTTTGTCTATTCAGAACTTGTAAAATACCTTCAATTGGCAATTGACCGACTTAATGCAACGACACATTGATACTATGGATATAAACTTCTTGACAAAAAATCGGGCAGCCTGTAACACGGGTTTTGCGTCAGGCGGGGTGACGTGTAAACTTGAAGCTTTGTGCTTCTATTTAAGTTCGGTGATGGTTGACAGTTTTGTGCTCCGAAACCCGCCCGAACGCAAAGCGCCAAAACGTTATAGGCAAGCCAGTTTTTGGTTGTTTAACTAATATACGTATATTTGTAAAAATCACACGTATTATGACAACTAAACTCACACTCACAGTGGAGAAAGATGTTATTGAACGGGCAAAGTCTTATGCCAAGGATTCCGGTAGAAGTCTTTCTGAACTTATTGAACAATACCTAGATACAATAACACAAGAGAACAGAACTCAATCCATTTCTCCAAGGTTAAAAAAATTAGTAGGAGCCATTACCTTACCAAATGGCTTTGATGAAAAGAAGGAGCTTCAAAACTATTTGGAGAAAAAACACTTATGAAAAAAGTTTTCGTTGATACTAATATTTTGGTGGACCTGTTAGCCAATCGAAAGCCATTTAGTAAATATGCAATCGACATTTTCCATGCATCTGAGAACAAGAAAATAAAACTTTTTACTTCGTCTCATTCTATTGCAACAACCTATTATTTATTAAAAAAATTTTTAGATGAAACGGCTCTTCGTAAAACGCTTTTAGGCTTAATAGACTACATGACAATCATTCCGGTTGACATAGCAATACTTACAAAAGGCCTCAGATCAAAGCGAAAGGATTTTGAAGATTCAATACAGATTTATTGCGCAACTACTATTGATAAAATTGATTGTATCGTAACTCGGAATATTAAAGATTTTAAAGGATGTGAAATACTGGTTTTACCACCGGATGAACTATGTTCAAAAATTTAATGGTCTGCCCACTCTAAAACGCTTTATCAGTTGGAAATTAAAAGAAAAATATCCCTAAACTTAAATCGAGCAAAATAAAGGTTCCCCCTCATTTCCCCGTCTAACCCTTCTTTCACATAATACCTTATATTTATCTAACAAACGCTCCAATAGTATGGCTGTTATTATTCGCCCGTGGACATTGAACGACTTGCCGAACCTCACGCTATATGCGAATAATATCAATATTTGGAATAACCTCCGTAACTATTTCCCGCATCCCTATACCGAAGCCGATGCCCAGGCATGGCTCGATAAAACAATTGATGCCAGTCCACTCGTGAATTTTGCCATTGACCTCGACGGACAAGCCATTGGCGGTATCGGGCTTATTCTGAACAGCGATGTATATATCATGAGCGCCGAAATTGGCTATTGGCTGGCCGAACCTTTTTGGGGCCAAGGTATTGCCACAGAAGCGGTTCGCCAACTAGTGGAATATACTTTCTATTACTTCGATATTGTGCGCCTATACGCCGAAGTATTTGAAACCAATAAAGCATCTATGCGGGTATTAGAAAAAAATGGTTTCTACCTGGAAGGCGTACGAAGAAAAGCCGTTTTTAAAAATGGGCTGCTCATGGACGATTTCATTTGGGTGAAACTGAGGTCTTGGTAAACGATCGATTTACTAATGGTCTGTTAATGCTTCCAATAATTTGAATCACTGCAAAGGTTTTTTATCAAAGCATCGTCTGAATAGTTATTGGTATCCATTATAACTACTAACCTCAAATTGCAAGCCATGCGCGTTAAAAAAAATATTGCTACCAGCGAATCCGGATTCATCTTTAACCCTTCTACCGGCGACTCTTATAGCGCCAATCCTATCGCTGCCGAAATAATCGGATTGTTAAAAGAAGGTACCGCCGTATCGGATGTGAAAGTACAGATCCTGGATCGATACGATGTAACTGTGGCGCAGTTAGAGAAGGATTGGGACGATTTTACAAATCAGTTGAAATACGCCAATATTCTAGAGCCATAAGAATAACCTTCTTTATCACCCCACTACCTAAATCTTTTATAATGAGTGCTAACAAACATAAACTCACCATTGCGGTAACAGCATTGAATGCCATCGATAGTCCGGGCCCCGGAATAGCGGTAATAAGGGCTTTGAGAGAGGGATTAGGAGAGGATATCCGAATTATCGGTCTTTCTTATGAAACGCTGGAGCCCGGTATTTATATGCGCGATGTGGTTGATAAAACCTATCAAATTACATATCCTGCTGCCGGTACAGAAGTGTTGCTAAACCGACTAAAATATATTCACGAGAAAGAAAATATGGATGTACTCATTCCCAACTTCGATGCGGAATTATACAATTTCATGAAACTGGCACCTACGCTGAAAAGCCTCGGTATTGCTACATTTCTGCCAAGTTTTGAACAATTTGAAGCAAGGGATAAAATTAATTTATACCAGTTTGGTACCAGATACGGATTAACAGTACCCGCCGATAAAATTATTTATACCGTAGAGGAATTATATGCTTGTGCGGAACTATTTGGTTACCCGTTGGTGGTTAAAGGTAAATACTATGATGCAGTAGTTGCCTATACTATGGAACAGGCCCAAAAAGCTTTTTACAAAATTTCAGCTAAATGGGGTTATCCGATTATCGTACAACAATTTATTACGGGTACGGAGGTAAATATTGCGGTATTAGGTGATGGTAAAGGCAATACCATCAGCAGTGTACCCATGAAGAAATTATATATCACCGATAAAGGAAAAGCCTGGGCAGGTATTACTTTGGAAGACAATACGCTTCAAGAACTGGCGAAAAAATTTGTGAAAGCAACTAATTGGAAAGGCGGTTGCGAACTGGAAATTATGCGCACGCAAGAAGGCGTTCCTTATATCATGGAAATAAATCCTCGCTTTCCGGCATGGATCTATTTAACAGCAGCATCCGGACAAAACCAGCCGGCTTCCTTAGTAAAAATGGCTTTGGGGGAAGAGGTAGCGCCCTATACAGATTATGAAGTGGGGAAAATATTTATTCGATATTCTTGGGATCATATTACCGATGTGAGTGAGTTTCAGAAAATAAGTGGGTTCGGAGAATTATGATTGATAAGCATTAACCACAAAGACACGAAGACACGAAGTTTATAAAATAAAAAAGGTATAATATGCAAAAATTAAGATATGAAAGCCCCAGTATTCAAAAAATGAATGCAGGTTTGATGAATAAATTTGGTACGCGTACAGAGTATGAAGCTGTAAAACAAATTGATGGGGTATCGGTAAAATCGATGATTGAAAAATATGGTTCTCCTGTATTTGTGATCAGCGAAAAAACGATCAGAAGAACTTATCGGAATGCAGTTCGTGCTTTTACAACAAGATATCCTAAAGTGCAATTTGCGTGGAGTTATAAAACCAATTATATCAATGCCGTATGTAATATTTTTCATCAAGAAGGTAGCTGGGGTGAAGTGGTGAGTGGTTTTGAATATCGTAAAGCATTGGGTAATGGCGTTCCCGGTGATAAAATTATTTTTAACGGTCCGGAAAAAACAGAGGCTGAATTAATACTGGCCATTAACAATGATTCGCTGATTCATATCGATCATTTCGAAGAACTCTATCAATTGATTGATCTGGCAGATACCCTGAATAAAAAACCGCGTGTAGCTATTCGCGTGAATATGGATACCGGTATTTACCCCATGTGGGATCGATTCGGATTCAATTATGAGAACGGACAGGCCTGGCAAGCCATGAATAAAATTGTTGCTTCAGGAAAACTACAATTAACAGGTTTGCATTGCCATATCGGAACCTTCATGCTCAGTACAGAAGCGTATGCTATTGCTGTAAGAAAGTTGGGCGATCTTGCCTGGAATGCAAAAACGCAATTGAATACACTGATAAAATATCTGGATATGGGTGGTGGCTTACCCAGTGCAAATAATTTACGTGGGGCTTATATGCCTGCGGCAGATATGATACCCAGTATCGATGAATTTGCAGAAGCCATCACCGGTGCTTTACTAAATATTGGTTTTGCTAATAGTGAATTGCCTTTATTGATTTTAGAAAGCGGAAGAGCCTTGATCGATGATGCCGGTTATTTATTGGGAACCGTGATCGCCAACAAAAGATTGAGCGACGGTCGTAAAGCTACTATCATGGATTTTGGTGTAAATTTATTATTTACTGCTTTTTGGTATGAGCATAAAATGAGTCCGGCTCAAGATTTTACACATCATACAGAAGATATGGTTTTATATGGCCCCTTATGTATGAATATTGATGTGGTAAGAAGTAGCATCAATATGCCTTTGTTGAATAGGGGAGATCATGTAGTAGTGCATAAGGTTGGGGCTTATAATATGACGCAATGGATGCAGTTTATTCAAATGAGACCTAATGTGGTGTTGATAGATGAGCAAGGAAATACGCATTTGATCAGAGAAGCTGAAACCCTGGAATATATTGAACAGATGGAAAAAATGCCCGCTCATTTAAAAACAATCGAACTATAATATTGCGTTATAAATCATTTATATCATTCCTGGTTTATTTGGCTCATGCTGTGCTGAACAGTTATGCGATGCTTTTCTTTAGTAACCAAAAATTATTTGGGGCGCTTATACTAATTGTTTCTTTTTTTAATCCATTTACAGGTATAGGAGGTTTATCTGCAACCATTATTGCCGTAATTGCAGCTTATGGTATTGGGTTTAGCAGCGATCAGGTAAAAACAGGTTTTTATACCTATAGTGCTTTGCTCTTGGGCTTAGGCATGGGTACATTTTACGAGTTGAGTATGGGTTATTGGCTATTGCTTCCCCTGGCATCTTTAGTGGCCGTATTAGTTTCAGCAGCATTGATTGCTAAACTAGGTAAGCAAAATTTACCCGCTTTATCACTTTCCTTTATCCTAACTTTTTGGTTAGTAATACTCGCATCAAAAGAGTTCACAGCTGTTGGTTTAACGCAAAGAAATATCTATTGGCTAAATGAAATGTATGCAACCGGTGGTAGTAAACTCATACAATTGATTCAGCAGATTGATAGTTTGGATATACCCGATGCTGTTGCAGGTTTTCTGCGTTCTCTTAGTGCTATCTTGTTTCAAAGCAATATAGCTGCAGGTATTTTATTGGTTATCGGTTTATTGATCTATTCTCGTATTGCCTTACTATTGTCTATTCTAGGATATGCTACGGCCATGATTTTTATCTCGCTGATGGGTGCCGGCGGGGTTGGCATTAATTATTATAATGTAGGCACTAATTTTATGTTGGTTGCTATTGCCCTGGGGGGCTTTTATATTATTCCTTCTACCCGTTCCTTTCTATGGGCTATTATAACGGTACCCATATCTTATTTGCTTGTGCTCGGCCTAAGCAAAATAACATACACTTGGGGGTTACCCGTTTTTTCATTGCCCTTTTGTATTACCGTGATACTATTTTTATACTGTTTGCAATTACGTAAAACACCCGGCAAACTGGTACTTACACCTGTACAATACTATAGCCCTGAAATAAATTTATATACCTATATCAATGAGAAGGAGAGATGGATGAATACCGTGTACCATCAATTGGCATTGCCCTTTATGGGAGAATGGATGGTGAGTCAAGGTTATGATGGCGATCTTACACATAAGGGCGATTGGGCAAAGGCACTCGATTTTGTGATACTCGATAATGAAATGAAAACCTATCGTTTCCCCGGTAATTTACCCGAACATTTTTATTGCTATAATAAACCTGTACTCGCTCCGGCAGATGGAACGGTGGTGGAGATCATTGATTTTATTGAGGATAATGAAATTGGAGGAAATAATACCCAACAAAATTGGGGTAATACCATTGTGATCAAACATGCCGAAGGATTATATACTAAGCTATCTCATCTTAAAAAACATTCTTTCAAAGTAGCAAAAGGGGCTTTCGTAAAAAAAGGAGAAATTATTGCGCATGTTGGTAACTCAGGCCGTTCGCCCGAACCCCATTTGCATTTTCAGGTACAAGCCAATCCTTATGTAGGTAGCAAAACAATCAGTTATCCGTTTGCTTATTTTACGGTAAGAGATAATAGTAATATTCTTTTGAATAATTTTAAAATACCCAAGGAAGGTAGTTTTATCAGTAATATCATCGGTAACGATCAGCTTCAGCAGGCATTCAATTTTCAACCCGGATTATTGGTGAAAGTAAATGCGAAGGATTTTCAAGAAGAAGAGTGGGAAGTGTTCACCAGCGTATATAACGAAACTTATTTTTACTGTAAACAAACAAAAGCGGCTGCTTATTTTAAGCATAATGGCAATGCTTTTTACTTTACCCATTTTATGGGTGAAAAAGATAACCTGCTCTTCTATTTTTATGAAGCTGCTTATAAAGTGTTATTGAGTTCAGAGAATAAAATAAATGTTAAAGACAATTTCCCACTGAGTGTTTATTCTTTAAATGCCGTCAAATGGTTACAGGATCTATTGTCGCCATTTTACATTTTTATAAATATGCAATTCCAATCTGAAGTGAAGAAAGACAGTAATACATTAACCGGTAACAGCATATCCTTTACCAGTAAAAAACTATTGAATTTGTTTGGGAAAGAAAAGCACTTATCAACAGCGCATGTAAAAATTGAAAATAATCGATTACATTCTTTTACTGTACAAACTAATAACAAAACAATAGCAGCAATATGCACGGTATAAAAAAAATATGTTTTTTGGTATTATCACTGATAGCTTTACATAGTAACGCACAAACAACATGGAGCTATGATGAAGTGAATACTAAAAGTTATGCCTTATACGAGAAAAGTGCATGGAAAGAGTTGCTTCTTTACGGAAAAGAAGCCATAACAGCCAAGCAAGATTTTAAATTGCTAAGACTAAGATTAGGGTATGCAGCTTTTATGTTGGGAAACTATAGCGAAGCCTTAAACCAATATCAACAGGTTTTGAAAAACGATTCATATAACACAACAGCACATTATTATATTTGGTTATGTAGAAAATATTTAAACCAGCACGATTTGGCAGATCATGAGTTAGCCTTTTTTTCAAAAGAAGATCTAGCTAAAGAAAAACTTACCAAGCTGGCATTTACACAAGTAGGTATAGAAGCAAGTTTAAAAACCACAGATAATACTTTAAGAGGAAATACGAATTATGAAAAGTTGGAAATAAGTAACCGCTTTGGCTGGAATATCCATATGACACAAGCGGTTGCTTTGTTTAATCAGAATATTTATTTTGCAAATCCGGCGCGGCCACCCATACCCGGATTTCCACCACCGCCCGTTACTTACAGAACCAGCAGTATTAACCAAACAGAATATTATAATAGGCTTACGATCAATATGGGTAGAAATTGGCAGGTAAAAGGTGCCTATCATTATACCTATACTCCGGTTGACAATAATACTTTTAAAAACCAAACAGTATTCGGGGCTTTAAAGTATTATAATACCTATTTTGATTTTCAAGCGTCGGCTAATTTCTCTTCTGTTTCTGATACCAGTATCAGTCAGTATGATGCGCAACTGGGCATATATCCATTAGGAAATTTATCCTTGTATAGTTTTTCTACTGCCATCATAAGAAATAGACCGAGTGGATCTGCATTTAACTTCAAACAAATAGTTGGCGTTCAGGTGGCGAAAAAACTATGGGTAGAAGCTAATGTAACCTTGGGAAAATTTTCAGATTTATTTGAAAATGATGCGATGTATATCTATAATCAGATCGATCCCAACCAATTTAAAGGTGGCTTAACAGCCTATGCAAGTTTATATCCCAAATGTGTACTTGCCATAGGCTATACATTAGAACAACGAATAATTTCAAACACTACAAATACATTTAATCAACATTCAATCACAGGAGGTTTATCATGGAAATTCTAAAAAAACAAATCGGCATAGCCGCAATAATGCTACTAAGTATGAGTGCCATAGCTCAAAGTGATGCAACTATTCAAAAAGGTTTTCGCGACAGCTATACACAGGAAAATAATAAGTTGTATGGGGAAGCCATAGCTACACTCAATAAACTATATGAAGAGAACAATTATGAAATAAACCTGAGATTAGGTTGGCTCTATTATAATAACAAAAATTACACGCAGTCGCAGAACTATTATGCAAAAGCAGTATCACTAAAGCCCTATGCTATTGAAGCAAAATTCGGTTTGATAAAACCTTTATATGCACTCGAAAACTGGGATAAGGTATTGAGCACCTATGAAGATATTTTAAAGATAGATGCACAGAATGTGACGGCTAATTATTGGGCCGGTGTGATGCAATACAATAGAAAAAAATATGAACAGGCTGCCCGCCATTTTGAAAAAGTGGTAAACCTTTATCCTTTTGATTATGATAGTAATCATATGTTAGCGTGGACATACCTCAACCTCGGAAAAAATAATGATGCTAAAACATTATTTAATAAGGCATTGCTTATTCGTCCGGCCGATTCATCATCGTTGGAAGGTTTGAGCAAAATAAAATAGGGTGGGGTATCTCAGCTATTAGGCTAGTTTACTCAAGGCTTCAGCAATTCTTCCCCAGGCGCGTTCAATATTTTCCATGCTATTGGCGAAAGAAAAACGAACACAGTTAGATTCGCCAAAAGCATCACCCATTACAGAAGATACATGTGCATTGTTAAGTATATACATACTGAAGTCTGCTGCATTGTGAATGGTTTCGCCGTTAGCAGATTTACCATAATAGTAACTTACATCGGGGAAAACATAAAAAGCACCTTCGGGTTCGAAACATTTAAAACCGGGTATGGCATTTACTAATTCAAGGGTACGTTTACGCCTGCGGGTAAATTCGGCAGTCATTTCCATAGAAGGGCGGAGATCACCGGTAAGTGCTGCTACAGCTGCCTTCTGTGTAATGGAGTTGGTACCACTGGTAAATTGTCCTTGTAGTTTCTCACAGGCTTTAGCTATGGCAGCATCTGCAGCAATATAACCAAGTCGCCAGCCGGTCATAGCAAAGCCTTTACTCAATCCATTGATGATCACAACACGCGATTTTAAATCATCGAACTGTGCTATGCTTTCGTGTTTTCCTACAAAATTGATATACTCATATATTTCGTCAGAGAGTATCGTAATGTTGGGGTGTTTTCTAAACACTTCAGCTAACACTTCTAATTCTTCTTTGCTATAAACAGCACCGGAAGGATTACAAGGAGAAGAAAACATGAACACTTTGGTACGGGGTGTTATGGCTGCTTCTACCTGAGCAGGTGTTGGTTTAAATTTATTTTCTACGGTGGTGCGTATCTCTACTACTTTACCGCGTGCAATTTTAACTAATTCAGAATAAGTAACCCAATAGGGTGTCGGAATGATCACTTCATCACCCTCATCTACTAAGGCTAAAATAGCATTGGCTAAGCTCTGTTTTGCGCCTGTAGAAGTGATAATATTTTCAGGTTTATAATCCAGATTATTATCACGATTTAATTTGGTGCAAACTGCTTCGCGAAGGTCTAAAAATCCCGCTACAGGAGTATAGTGACTCCAGTTATCATTGATCGCTTTAATAGCTGCTTCTTTAATATGCTGAGGTGTATCAAAATCGGGTTCACCCAAACTTAAGTCAATTACATCGATACCTTTTGCTCTTAATTCGCGACCAAGTTTCGCCATTTTTAAGGTTTCCGGTTCATTAAAACGATTCAGCAGAGAAGACAGTTCCATTATGTTTATTTGTTATAAATGAGGGCGTAAGTTCGGAAAAATCATCCTAACATTTGTAAGTATTTAACTATTGCCGTTTCCTTTTCAACTCATACTGATAAATAGCTTGACCTAAATTTTTGAGAAAGGGATAGCCAACGGATTCGTACTCATATTTATCATCATTATAAATGCCGTCTGTATTGCAGGATATTACGGCACTTAGCATAAACTCTACATTTTTTTCTTCATCCTTCACATAGGTAACATCGATCAAAAAACCATAAGCATCGCCTACTTTATTAAAGATGCGCATCGTATGATCTTTCTTTCCTTTTTCAGAACCATAATATAAAAACTTACAATAAGCATCCCAATAATTGGTTGTATCATAATTGGGCCAATCACTCTCTCTCGGAAACATGCTCATATACTTTCTTACAAAATCATATTCCTCTTCGTTCAAATGAAAGCGTTGTTTTTTAGGAGTTTGTTTAGGGAATATGACCGATTGGAGAATATGATGCAGATCTTGTAAGTACACCCTGTTTTTTAGCGCAAATGAGAAGGGCTCATTTACTAATTTACCCCTGCTATAATAACCCTTGCCAAGTCTCGCTGGTAAATCGCTAAAAACAGCAGTACTGGTATGAGCAGGCTGACTATATAATAAATTACCCGCTGTATCATAAAAATGAACCGGATTAGTATTCGCATTTTGATCAGGCGTTCTGCTTAATTGCAAACGGTGACGAATAACGGCATCGGGATAACCCTTTTCTTTTAGCTTCTGTTGAATATAATCCTGTCCTAGAAACTCATATAATCTGTTAAACGCATCATTATCACTCACTAAAAAAATTTGCTTGATATAATTTTCAATGGTGGGTCGGCCATCTGCAGCATTAGGCTGATTATATACATGATCTTGCAATGCATAGGCACTATCGGTAATCATGGTAGTATTCCTATCAACCCCCTTTATCTTCATCTCATTTAATTTTTCTAAGGCTAATAAAGCAATCGGCATTTTTACCGTACTGGCAGGGTAGAAGTAGAGATCATTTTGTAAGTTGAAAGCATATTCTTTAAAGGAGGGAATATTTCTTTTATTCCTATTTATTTCAGTATATAAAATCTGAATGCGGAGTGTGTCTTTATTATTCAGGTAATAACTAAAGAAAGGATCTGCTTTCATTACTTCTTCTATGGGGTTTTGAGCAAATAATTGTGAGGAACTGCATACAAGCAAAAGCAGGAGATATTTCTTCATACTGCTAATGTACATACCTTTACAATATGCCACATGAATCTATTTCCGTATTTGATATGTTCAAAATAGGGGTTGGTCCTTCCAGTTCTCATACACTGGGTCCGTGGAGAGCTGCCCAACGTTGTTTACAAACCATTGAAGAAAAAGGATCTTTAGCAGCAGTGGCGAGTATTACCGTTTTGCTTTATGGATCATTGGCTAAAACCGGCAAGGGGCACGGAACCGATGTGGCAGTGCTGATGGGTTTATGCGGAGAAGACCCGGTAACTATTGATGTAAATGCCATCACTCCAAAAACAAATCAGATCATAGCATCTAAATCATTATTGCTGGGCGGGAAACAACTTATTGATTTTGATTATGCTACTCAGGTTCAATTCTTATTCCATGAAACATTACCCTTTCACCCCAATGGATTAAGCTTTTTAGTGTCCTTAAAAAATGGTGAGCAATGGAGTGAAACATTTTATTCTATTGGTGGTGGATTTGTGGTGAAAGAAGGAGAAAATAATGGAGGAAAGAAACAAGTGGATCTCCCTTTTCCGATAGATACTGCTGATGATCTATTGCATTGGTGTATGAAAACTGGCATGGCTATTCACGAAATTGTGATGGAGAATGAATTGAGTTGGAGGGGTGAAGAAGCCACTAAAAAAGGGGTGCTTGCTATTTGGCAAACCATGAAAGATTGTACTTACCGCGGATGCCATACACAGGGCGAATTACCGGGTGGCTTGCAAGTAAGAAGAAGGGCTTTTGATCTCAACAAAAAATTAATACAAAATGCCGAGTATACGGATCATGCCGGTTGGATAGCAGCTATAAAAAATGGTGGGAATAGCTTTCCTTATATCTTGGATTGGGTAAGTTGTTTTGCATTAGCTGTAAATGAAGAAAATGCTTCATTCGGACGCGTAGTTACGGCACCAACAAACGGTGCTGCGGGTGTAATACCGGCTGTATTGCAATATTATATTGCTTTTTGTGATGGTGCTACCGAAGATACCATCATTCGCTTTTTACTAACGGCTGCCGAAATCGGAAGCATCTTCAAAAAAGGAGCAACCATATCTGCAGCCATGGGTGGTTGTCAGGCTGAAATTGGCGTATCCAGTGCTATGGCAGCAGCAGCTCTAACAGAATCCTTTGGAGGTACACAAAAGCAGGCCTTGATGGCTGCAGAGATTGCGATGGAACATCATTTAGGATTAACCTGCGACCCGATTGGTGGGTTGGTTCAAATACCTTGTATAGAAAGGAATACCATGGGTGCTATTAAAGCTATAACCGCCTCTCAGCTCGCTTTACAAAGTACTCCCGATTTTGCGGTAGTAAGTTTAGATAAAGTTATTGCAACCATGTGGAGCACTGCATTAGATATGAATACCAAGTACAAAGAAACAGCAGATGGCGGTTTGGCCGTGCAGGTGCCGGTGGGGCTCAGCGAGTGCTAGCCATTGGTTATTGGTCATTTCGATGAGCCGTAGGCGAAGAGAAATCTCCAAAATTTTATGTAGTTTTAGTTTTCAAAACTACTACATGAGAAAAACGCTGTCTTTGTTGGCATTGTTAACCTTTGCCATAGCAAGCTTTGCACAAACAACTTCTTACGACTCTACAACTGTTGCTGCTTTGAAAAAATCAGTGCTGGCTTCTGTAGCTACCAAAGAAAAACAGGTACAGGAAATAGTGGATATGGTATTTAGCTTTGGAGAGCTTGGCTTTCAAGAGATCGAAACATCCAAATACCTTACCGGTATCTTAGAAAAAAATGGCTTCACCATTCAAAAAAATATTTCCAATATACCTACGGCATGGATGGCTACATGGGGTAGTGGTAGCCCTGTGATAGCATTAGGTAGTGATATTGATTGTATCCCAAAAGCTTCTCAAAAACCGGGCGTAGCGTATAAAGATCCGATTGTAGATGGTGCACCGGGGCACGGGGAGGGACATAATTCCGGTCAGGCTGTAATTATCGCTGCTGCTATTTCTATGAAAGAATTGATGCAACAAAAGAATATCAAAGGCACTTTAGTAATATGGCCGGGTGTAGCAGAGGAATTAGTGGCAAGTAAAGCCTGGTATATAAGAGATGGATATTTTAAAAATATTGATGCTTGTATTTTTACCCATGTAAGCAGTGATTTTGCCTGTAATTATGGCGATAATGGCGGCAATGGTTTAGTATCTGTTAGGTTTTCTTTTGAGGGAGATGCAGCCCATGCTGCCGGAGCTCCCTGGAGAGGTAAGAGTGCTTTAGATGGTGTGGAATTGATGGATATTGGATGGAACTTCAAAAGAGAGCATTTGAAACCTACACAGCGAAGCCATTATGTAATTACCGATGGTGGGGATCAACCCAATGTAGTTCCTTCTAAAGCATCGGTATGGTATTATTTCAGAGAACGTACTTATGATGATATCAAAAGCATGTATGAATCAGGTGTAAAAATTGCCAACGGAGCAGCCATGATGTCCGACACCAAAATGACTTATCAAATTGTAGGAACTGCCTGGCCCGGGCATTTCAACAAACCCATGGCTGAAGCGATGCATAAAAATATTAAGATGGTAGGTATGCCTACCTGGACTGAGGCAGATCAACAATTGGCACGCGCTACTCAAAAATTATTAGAAGCTCCTAAAAAAGATCAACAAGGAAAAGATATCGATGGGTTGAAAACAACACTTAATCCAGATATTAGTGGCTCTGTTCCATTCTCTTGGGGTGGTGGTTCGGATGATATAGCAGATATATCTTGGAACCTGCCTACCATTGTACTTTGGTATCCTGCCAATATACCGGGAACAAAAGGTCACCATTGGGGCGATGCCATCGCCATGGCTACACCAATTGCGCATAAAGGAACTTTAGCCGGCGCAAAAGCAACCGCACTTACATTGGTAGATTTATTTACCCAACCGAAATTATTAGTAGAGGCCAAAAAATATTTCACAGAAGTACAAACAAAAGATACCAAATACAAACCCTTCATAACCGAAAAAGATCCTGCACCTACTTATATCAATAAAGAAATAATGGATAAGTATAGAGAACAAATGAAAAAATTCTACTACGATCCATCTAAATACAAAACATATTTGGAACAGTTGGGAATTCAATACCCGACGTTGAAGAATTAAGGTATAGGGTATAAGCTGTAGGCTTTAAGGTATAAGGTATTCCTTACAGCTTTTAGCTTATACCTTTTACCTTTCACCTTCTACCTTACGCTTCCTCGTAAACCATAATCTCATTGTACAAAGTACCTCTTTCTACAGGTTGGCGGTTTACTTGTTTAATTAAGCGAACCAATTCCTCTGTACTCATCGTTGGGGTTTGTTCTTCGCTACCCGCCATTGCATAAATTTTGGTAGAATCATCGATCGTACCATCAATATCATTAACCCCAAAGGATAATGATAATTGTGCATTTTGTCGGCCTAACATAGGCCAATAAGCTTTTACATGCGGGAAATTATCCATGTATAAACGAGATATAGCATACATGCGCATATCTTCTGCCGTACTAGATTCCGGCACATGACTCATATCATTGTCTTTATTCCTGAACTTAAGCGGTATAAATGTATTGAAGCCACCGGTTTCGTCTTGCAAACTGCGCAAGCGTTCCATATGATCTATCCGATGCCAGAATTTTTCGATATGCCCGTATAAAAGGGTAGCATTACTATGCATACCTAATTCATGCGCTGTTTTATGAATATGTAACCAACCATCTGCATTTACTTTATCGGCACAAATTTTTTCTCTTATTTCAGGATGAAAAATTTCAGCACCTCCACCGGGCAATGAATCTAAGCCCGCTTCATGTGCCATACGCATCCCTTCTTCTACAGAAACCTTCGCTTTTCTAAACATATAATCCAGTTCAACAGGTGTGAAGCCTTTAATGTGCAGTTCGGGTCTATGTGCTTTGATGGTTCTCAATAATTCTAAGAAGAAATGCAGGTTCATTTTAGGATGTACACCTCCCACAATATGCACTTCGGTTACCGGTTTACCATCGTAACTTTTAACGATATGCATCATCTGTTCGATACTTAATTCCCATCCTTCTTCTCTATGTGCATACAAGCGAGAGTAAGAACAAAATGAACAAGAGAACACACAAACATTGGTTGGCTCAATATGAAAATTTCTGTTGAAATAGGTTTTATTGCCATGTTTCTGCTCTCGAACCCAATTCGCTAATGCCCCCGCAAATGGGAGAGAAGCTTTCTCAAATAATAATACGCCTTCATCAAAATTGATTCGTTCGCCTGCTATGATTTTGTTTCCGATTCTTTGTAATTCGCTGTTTTTCTCAGCATCAACCAATACCTGTATCGCTGCACTATTCATGTAATCTCAATTTGAGTGCAAATTTACGAAATATAATTAGCTCATGAGAATACCGGCGATAGTTGCTGAAAGATAAGAAGCAAGGGTACCACAAAGCAAAGCTTTGAGTCCGAGTTTGGCAAGGTCGGCCCTACGTGTTGGTGCTAATTCTCCAATTCCACCAATTTGCATACCCACACTACTGAAATTAGCGAAGCCACAAATAGCAATGCTAACAATTAATATTCCTTTTTCGGTAACAATAGGTACTGCCTTGGTAGTGAGATTATTAAATGCAACAAATTCATTGATTGTAAGTTTTTGACCCAGCAGAGAAGCTGCATTGGCAACATCTGCCGATGGTACACCCATAGCCCAGGTCATGGGTTTGAAAACATAGCTGAATAAAACATCCAACGTAAACCCGGGTATAATTTTTCCTAAGCCCCAATTAATAAAGGCAATCAAAGCAATAAAACCAATAAGCATGGCAATTACGTTGACGGCTATTTTCATTCCATCACTGGCACCATGAGTTATCGCATCGATGATATTGCTATAAGGACTTTTCACTTCTAACTTAACCTTGCCCATTGTTTGGGATTCCTCTGTTTCGGGGAAAACAATTTTTGATATAACCAAAGCGCCCGGTGCAGCCATTAAACTGGCAGTAAGTAAATATTCAGCCTTCGCACCCATATTAGCATATACGATCAAAATACCTCCTGCAATACATGCCAAGCTACCACTCATACTTGCCAGTAACTCACTTTTGGTCATAGTGGCTAAATAAGGGCGAATCATTACTTGTGCCTCAACCTGGCCAACAAAAGCACTGGCTACATTGCTCAATGCTTCTGCACCACTAACACGCATGATAAAATTCATGGCTTTGGCAATGATCGAAACAACAAACTGCATCACCCCAAAATGATAAAGAATAGCTACCAATACACAAACTAAAATAATGGTAGCTGTTACACTGAATGCGAAAACGAACCCACCTTGACTAAAATTCTTTACTCCATCGGGGGCACTCACCATCAAACCATTATAAACGAATGCAACCCCTTCACGGGCAAAGCGCTCAATTTTTTCCATACCCCGACCAAGGAATTGAAAGAAACGGGTTACCGGAGGAACTTTCAATACTAGTACGGCAATGAAAACTTGGAGTAGAATACCGCTTATGACTAAACGATAGTTAATTTTTTTCTTATTGTTAGAGAACAGAAAAGCAATACCAAGAATAAGAAGTATGCCAAGTAAACCTTGAAATCTTTCCATAAGCAATAGGTTGCAGTAGATTGGATGGAAAGATAAGGAAAAAAGGGGATAGGGTATAGGTTATAGGGAATAGGCTATAGTTGATTAAATAAATCTATTTCCTATAACCTATAACCTTTCTTCCTATAAATGCGCTTGAATTTTTTTATCCAATACCGATTTAGGAACGGCGCCAATTTGTTTGTCTACAATTTGTCCGCCTTTAATGAATAAAATAGCAGGTATAGATGTGATACCATAGTTAACACTCAGGTTAGGATTATGATCTACGTTTACCTTACCAACATTTATTTTGCCGTCATATTCTTTGGCCAATTCTTCTACTACAGGACCGATAGCGCGGCAAGGACCACACCATTCTGCCCAAAAATCTACTACAGTTAATTTATCACTGTCGAGCACGGTGCTCTGAAAATTTGCATCTGTTAATTCGAGTGCCATTGTATTGTGTTTTATATTATGAATCTAAGTATTATCTTAACAAGTGGAGGACAAAAATAGTTCCAAGCAGTTGAACCTGCGCTTATGACTTTTCCACCTTTGTTATTAATACGTATGGCGCATTAAATCCTGACAATGGGGCAGTTATTTTGTCAAGTTTATCCTACTAACCCTACTTTAACATCTACATCCGGGTTATTCATCAAAAAATCGGCCATTTCTTCGTTCATCTCAAACCCTTTTTCTATGGTATACATACTTACTTTCAGGTTTTCTTTGGGTTCTACCACATTGAAACGTAGCGTTGACTTACCCGGGAATTTACGTAAGTTTTTATCGATAAAATGAACCATATCTTTTGTTACTGCCGCGGGATGCAAACTGATCTCCACGCTACGTGTAAGCATTTTTTTCACTGTTTCGAGAAGAGACATACTCGTAACTTTAAATTCGTACACATTGGGTTGATTATACCTGCCTCTGAAATAGCCGTTGATGAGTATATTTTGCCCTTTCTCTAAATAATTCTGGAACTTGATATAATCTTCACTCCACAAAATAAATTCCGACTTCCCGCTAAAATCTTCAATGGTAAAGGAGCCGAAATTTTTACCTGTTTTGGTTACCCGATGTTGTACATCTGTTACCAGGCCCGCTACACGAAACGGTTTATTAGGATTAGGTTGAAGGGTAATAGCATCTTTAATTTCATTAAAATCATTGATGAGTGTGATCTCATAATGTTGAAGTTCAAATTTAAAATGATCGAGCGGATGTCCACTCATGAACATACCGGTAACTTCTTTCTCATAATTAAGCAACTCGGTTAATGTCCAAGGTTCTCTGTTTGCGATCTTGGGCTTAGGAACTTGCATCGCTTGTGGTAATTCACCAAATAATGTATTGGTAGTACCACTGCTAAGACTTTGCTGTACTTGTCCGTAACCAATAATTTTTTCTAGCCCACTTACCCTTTCCCCGTCTGCTATATGAAAATATTGTGCCCTGTGTAATTCGGGAAAGCAATCGAAAGCGCCTGAATATACCAGACTTTCGAGCGATTTTTTATTTACACTTTTTTGTAATACACGTTGTACAAAATCAAAAATATCTTTATAGGCGCCATTCTTTTTTCTTTCAGCAATAATACTTTCAACCGCCATTTCACCTACACCTTTTAATCCGCCTAAACCAAAACGTATTTCTCCTTTGCTATTTACAGCGAAGCCTTTCAGTGATTCGTTAATATCCGGTCCTAATACTTTAATCCCCATTCGTTTACATTCTTCCATAAAGAAAGTGATCTTCTCAATATTGCCTTGATGGTTCAATACGGCCGACATATATTCTCCCGGGTAATGGGCTTTGAGATAGGCTGTTTGATAAGCTACAAAGGCATAGCATGTAGAGTGCGATTTGTTGAAAGCATATTGAGCAAAAGCTTCCCAATCGGTCCAAATTTTTTCCAGTTTATCTACCGGATAACCTTTGGCAGAAGCACCACTGATAAACTGGGCCTTCATTTTATCGAGAACCGATTTTTGTTTTTTACCCATGGCTTTACGAAGCACGTCGGCATCGCCTTTAGAGAAGCCGGCCAGGCTTTGGCTCAGCAGCATCACTTGCTCCTGGTATACTGTAATACCATAGGTTTCTGCGAGGTATTCTTCCATATCATCAATATCATAACTGATGGCTTCTCTACCATGTTTACGATCAATGAAATTGGGAATATAAGCGATAGGTCCCGGGCGATAAAGGGCGTTCATCGCAATCAGATCATCAAATTTATCGGGCTTTAATTCGCGTAAATATTTTTGCATACCCACGCTTTCAAACTGAAAAGTACCATTGGTTTCTCCGCGTTGATATAATTGAAATGTTTTTGGATCATCTAATGGAATGGTATCTAAATCAATATCTACACCATGATTTTGCTTGATCAATTCCAAGGCTGTTTTTAAAATAGACAAAGTCTTTAATCCGAGAAAGTCCATTTTAATAACCCCTGCATCTTCAATAATATTACCTTCAATTTGGGTGATCCATAAATCAGAATCTTTAGCTGTAGCAACCGGAATAAGATCTGTTAAATCTTTTGGAGCGATGATGATACCGGCTGCATGAATACCGGTATTTCGAACAGAACCTTCCAAACGTTCTGCTTCTTTTAGTACCTGCGCACGGATATCATTGCCCTTATATATTTCCCGAAGTTTTTTTACATTCTCAATATCTTCAGGCACATACCCTTCTTTTTCTTCTAAAGATTTTGGTCCCTCTTTGATGGTAATAGGAGCTTTTAATACACGCCCTAATTCTGTGCCCGGCCTATCGGGAACTAATTTGGCCAACATATTACTTTCTGCAAGCGGTAAATCGAGTACCCGAGCCACATCTTTGATACTCATTTTAGCAGCCATCGTACCATAAGTAACTATTTGGGCCACCTGCGCTTTGCCATATTTATCTACCACATAATCGATTACTTTTTGCCTGCCTTCATCATCAAAATCCGTATCGATATCGGGCATGCTTTTTCGATCGGGGTTTAAAAATCTTTCGAAAAGTAAATTGTATTTGATGGGGTCGATATTAGTGATGCCTATGCAATAAGCAACCACACTGCCTGCGGCGGATCCTCTACCCGGACCAATAAACACGCCCATTTCGCGACCTGCTTTGATAAAATCACTCACAATCAAAAAGTATCCCGCGAAGCCCATCGTTTTAATGGTAAACAGCTCAAAATCAATACGCTCTTGCGTGGTACTTTCTATTTCACCATATCGTGCTTTGGCGCCTTCATAAGTTATATGCTTAAGATATTCCCACTGATTCAAATTGGCATCGGCATGTATTTGAAAAGTGGGTGGGATAGGAAAGGCAGGCAGTAGAATATCTTTTTTTAGGTTGAGAATGTCAACCTTATCAACGATAGCATTGGTATTATCTAATGATTCAGGAATATCCGCAAAGAGATCTTGCATCTCTGCTGTTGTTTTAAAATAAAACTGATCATTAGGAAATTTAAAACGCCTGTTTTTTATTTGTACATCATCATTTACAAAATCATCAAACCCCGGTGTGCTTTGTTTTTCTCCAGTATTGATGCACAAAAGAATATCATGCGCATTGGCATCATCCTGATCTACATAATGGCTATCATTAGTTGCAATTACGGGTACCTTATACTTCTTTGAGAATTTAAGCAGGGTATTATTAATCAGTTCCTGCTCCTTAATTTGATGACGTTGAATTTCGATATAGTAATCATCTCCAAACAAATCGAGCCACCATTTAAATTCTTGCTCTGCTTTTTGCTCGCTATGATGTAAAATGGTTTGAGGAACATACGCACCGATACAACAGGTAGTAGCGATCAACCCTTCGTGGTATTTTTCGATCAGTTCCTTATCGATACGAGGGTATTTACTATACATACCTTCTATATATCCCAGTGAAGTAAGCTTAACCAGATTTTGATACCCAATTTTATTTTTTGCTAGTAGTACCTGATGATATCGCTCATCTTTCATTTCTTTGGTAAATGCTTTAGCATGCCTATCGCGCACCACATAAAACTCGCATCCTACGATTGGTTTTACCGTTGGCGCAAGGATATCTTTTCCATCGGCATCTTTCCCTATAACTTTTGTATTTTTCCAAGCCTGACTAACAAATTCAAAAGCGCCAAACATATTACCATGATCGGTAATAGCAAGTGCCGGCATATTATCAGCTGCTGCCTTTTTGTATAAATTGTCGATAGAGGCGGCACCATCTAAAAGGGAATACTGGGTATGAACATGTAAATGAGAAAAACGACACATATCACCTGCGAATATCGTTGTTTTATGAGGTACAATAATATTTGTTAGGTTGGCATATTTATCCACATTGGGTTGATGCGGTGATGCATCGGTTTAAATTGCGTTATGCGCTTGATTTTTATTTTAGTTAGTAGCTGTTTGGTCCTTTTTTTTACCGGCTGCCGATCTGTTAGAAAAGTTACGAATAGTGATAAAACCTCTGCTTCAAGTATTCCTAAAAAGAAAGGGGATAGAACTTTTATTGATGGTATTGAAGTTGCACCGGGTTCAAAAGTAATCAGCAAACACAAAACTACCAGCACGGCCACCACAAATAAATCGAATAGCACAAATCGAAACGCAGGTAATAATATTGAGCGAGCAAGCATTTTGCAGTTGAAATACGCGGTGATTATGGATGTGCCGGTAGAAGATTTAACGAATATTCCTTTATTCGAGCTCATTGATAAATGGTGGGGTACAAAATATTGTATGGGAGGAAGTACAGAAAATTGTATTGATTGCTCGGCTTTTACGCAAGTTATTTTACGTGAAATTTATGCTCAAACATTACCTCGTACCTCACAAGAACAATATAATATAGCCAAACGGGTAGAATACGAAGATTTACAGGAAGGAGATCTTGTTTTTTTTAGTGCCGGAGGAAAGTCGATAACCCATGTAGGTGTTTATCTTCAGAATAATAAGTTCGTACACGCTTCTACATCCGGAGGTGTAACAATTACCGACTTAAGTGATAAATATTGGAACCCTAAGTTTAGAGGAGGCGGGAGGGTGAGGTAGATTTTAGACCGGAGACGGGAGACAGTTAAGAATTAAGAATTAAGAATTATGAATTACTCTAATTTCTTTTTTAAGTTATTTAATAACTGATGCGCATCCGGGGTGAGTTTAAATTGAAATACGGCGCCAATTAAGATTCCGGAAAATACAATGGTTCTACCGAAAATAGGGTACCAGCCTTTCATATCTTTAAATATATAATAGGCTAAAACATAGCCAAAGATTGCAGTAACAAATGCTAATACTGTTTTGCTGTCGAAGGGTTGCATATCAAATTTTCTACGTAAAAATTCGCTCCGAATAATATTATAAATAGTATAGGCAATTAATTCTGCCGTAGCCGAGCCAATGATACCATAATTTTTTATAAGAAAATAGGTGAGGGGAAGCCTGAATGCTAAAAGCACAATACCACTATAAAAATCAAATCGCCAAAAAGTAGAAGTGTTGATAACCATTGCATTTAAACCCGTTGCGGCATCAACAATACGTACCATCCCCAAAATAAAAATTACTCCTAAACCCGCTTCATATTCTTTCTGAATCCCCAGTACCTGCATACCTTCTAAGGCATTTAACCATACATTACCAAAAATGAAAAGTGCCATGATCAAAAGGTTAATACAAGAGCGCTTATAGATTCGATTAATTTCAATATAATCTTTATTTTTCCATGCCTGAGATAAAGAAGCAACCGCTACAGATTGGATACTTCGCTGTGGTACTTGAACCAAGTTTGCTGCATATTGTGCCAAACTAAACGTAGCTACCACCGCCAAACCTTGAAATTTTGCAATTATAAAACTATCAATAGTAGCAGCTATAGACATAATTAAAGTGCCACTGTACAAAATGGCTTGCATGGTTACCATTTTCTTCCAGAACTTTTTAGTAACCCTGCTCAGTTTGGTTGGGAAATATAATTGTTTGGTACTGTATAAATAACCTGCCAGTATTACAAATATCAAGAAAAATAAAAAGGCAAACAGATATATAAAAAGAGCGAATCCTATGATCTTAAAATAAAATAATACAATAAGTAACAGGGTAACGATGCGAAGTAGTGTTTCCTTTAAAAAATTCGATAAGACTGTTTTTTGCAGGGCCCATGCAAAACTTTCTGTTACAGAAAATAGTAATTGTCCCAATGCAAATGGGAAAAGCCACCAATAAAAATCAACGATCAATTTCGATTTATCGGAATATGCTTTTACGAAAATAGGTTGAAATATAAGGCCTGCCAGTAATACCAATAAAAACCCTACAAAGGCAGTAAGCATGCCCCAACTCATGAGATCTATATCCCGCTTCGCTAAATTATCTTTATAGTACGGGTGAAATTTATAAATAACAGGTATAATACCTAGGGCGCCGAACGCAGTAGTATTCTGCGCAAAATCGAAGAATATTCTGGTAAGTGCGAATTGTTCTTGCGTAAAGGCACCTGATCTTGTAAATAATATTGTATTTATTGCCCCAATAAAAAAACCTACATAAACCACCAAGCTTGAAATAATTGTTTGCTTACGGATATTTCCCATCTTAGTTGGTTTTAACTACCCCCTCTTTTTTTTCTACTAACTTGATATAATAATTTCTCTCCAACTCTAATACCATCGATTGGTTGATATCTGTTGCTGTGATAGGAATTGATTGCCATTTATCAACCGTAGGGTTTAAGGCAAAAGGTTTAAGGGGAGAGGGGATATTCAATTTCAAATTAAATCCATCTACACAATTAGTATACCGGTAAAAGAACTTTTTCCCATCGGCTGAAAAATAATACTCGAAGATAGGAACCCGGGTTGTAAACAAGTATTGCTCAAAAATACTTTTCAAAGAAAAACCGGTATATTTTTCCATTTGCTTTTGTATACCGGACGTTGTAGTGATGCCATGATAGAAGCTACTATTTAATCCCCGCAACATCTCTTTGAATTTTTTATCATTATTCATAGCATTACGGATACTATGAATCATAGCCGAACCTTTAAAATACATATCCTGACTACCTTGGTTCTGCACGTTATATGTGCCAACGATAGGCTCTTTATTTTGAATATTCTTCCTTAATCCATAATTATATTCATCTGCAGCTTGCCTTCCCGATTGGCATTCTGTGTAAAGCGTTTCACTGTAGGTAGTGAATCCTTCATGAATCCACATATCGGCAATATCCTTCGAAGTGATATTATTACCAAACCATTCATGTCCGCTTTCATGAATAATGATATAATCCCATTTCAAACCCCAGCCTGATCCCGATAGATCTCTTCCTAAATAGCCATTACGATATTTATTGCCATAAGCCACATTGCTTTGATGTTCCATTCCTAAATAAGGTACTTCTACCAGTTTAAAGCCATCTTCATAAAAAGGATACGCACCAAACCAATTTTCAAAACATTGAAGCATGGTTTTCACTTGTGCAAATTGTTTTATAGCACTATCTCTATTATAAGCCAGTACATAATAACTAAGTGGCAGTTGCCCTTTTTCTCCTTGGTAGGTGTCGCTAATAAGATCGTATTTCCCAATATTCATACTAATGCTATAGTTATTTATTGGATTTTTGACCTCCCATACCCAGGTTTTAGTAGCATCTGCATTCTTGATAACTTCCTTCAGTTTTCCGTTAGATACATTCGTAAGCGTATCGGGTGTTTTTACACGTATTAACACACCTTGCTCCGGTTCATCATATTGATGATCCTTGCATGGCCACCAAACACTGGCGCCTAAACCCTGACAAGAAGTGGATACAAAGGGATTTCCTTGAGCGTCTTTCTTCCAACTCAATCCACCATCCCAAGGAGCTCTTACAGCTTCTTTAGGCTTCCCACCATAAAATATTTTCAGCTCTTGATCGAAGCCAATTTTGGGTATTAGCGGCAGAGAAATGAAATAGGCATTCCCATCACGGGTATATGTACCACGGACCCATTTATTATTGATTTTCTGAAAAACACTATCAATAGCCAATGGCTGCTGTAAATCTATTTGTAACCTTTTGGCAGGTTTAATAGCCTTGAACCGAACCACTACAATACCTCTGATGGTTTTCTGCTCGATATCCGGTGTGATATCTAAGGTATAATTCAAGAGATTCCACCAGCTCCGTTCGGGAGTTATACTACCCCTTAACGTATCTGCATGGGTGAATACTTGTTGAGATTTTACTTGGGCAAATGAGCCCGCAAAGAATAGTACTATTAAAAGCCAATTTTTCATGGCTTAAAAGTAAGGAAAGGAATTAGGATTAGGAATTAGGAATTATGAGTTAGGAATTATGAATTATTTTAACTTATACCTTCCCATTCCTAATTCTTAATTTATAATTCTTAATTCTTTTTTAACTTATCCTTAAACACTTTCTCAAATTTCTCGAGCTTGGGGCGTATCACAAACCTACAGTAACCCTGATTTTGGTTATCGTTGTAATAATTTTGATGGTAGCTTTCAGCAGGATAAAAATTCTTGAAAGGTTCAATAACGGTTACGATAGGTTTACTCCATGCACCGCTCTTATCGAGGGCTGCCTTATATTTTTCTGCTTTCTCTTTTTGCTCGGCATTATGGTAAAAAATAGCACTGCGATATTGTGGACCTTTATCGGCTCCCTGTTGATCAAAAGTAGTGGGGTCGTGCGTTTTCCAGAATACCTCCAATAATTCATCGTAGGTAATTTTAGCCGGGTCATAAATAATTCGGGCTAGTTCTATATGTCCGGTATTTTTATCACATACCTGCTCATAGGTAGGGTTCTCTACATGTCCACCCCCGTAACCACTTACTACTTTTAATACCCCATCTAAACGTTGAAAAAAAGCTTCTGTACACCAAAAACAACCTTCGCCAAAAGTAGCGGTATCGGTTTTTATACCATTCGGAATATCTGTCATATTATACGCTATTGATTTTTCAGTTTTAATTTCTCCGGCTGTGCAACTGAATAAAAAGCTGCTAAGGGAGAGGAAAAGCATGTAAAATTTCTTTGTTTTCATACTTTAATTTACGTTTAGAATCTAATAACCTTTCAACTGCCACTTTGGTTTAACATTTTGATAAGTTATACCCACCACTTGGTATTTTAAATAGCTACATACGATACATATACAGAATTACGTTAATTTTACAGTTACCGTAACCGCTATGAGCGTGAAACAATTTATTAGGAATATTAACTTCCAAATGGAAGCACTGCTGCTAGTTGCACCGGCAGTGATATTTTTTGGGTTACTGGTCATCTATCAACTCTTTTCTATCGACCCTTATTTTAGTGTTTCCATTCCATTCATTTTAGGGAACAATATCATTATTATGCAACTAGGGCTTTTTATAGTACCCTATATTTTACACCGCTTTTTAAGAAGTAGAGAGCAAGGTGAATATACTTTCAGGATTATTCATGTACTGCTATCCGTTTTTCTGCTTTTTGCCATTATGTTTACCTATCAGGTTGTGAGACCAACCTACGCGAATTATGTTACCCCCATCTTTGATAATAAAAATGATACCAAATTCTGGATGGAAGCAACCATGGCTACTTATGTTATTTTAGGTGCACAAATTGTAGTCCAGATCATATTTCTGATGTATAGCCTAACCGTTATATTTCCACCTAAGCCTAAAGAGGCAGTGGTTGAATTATCATTATAAGATTCCCATTAACCTTACCTTTGCCCGCTAATAACGGAATTTCATGCGTGTTTATCCGGATTCGGCACTTACTCAATTAGAATTTGATAAAGTAAAGACTTTATTGGCTGATTTATGTAAAACCAATTATGGCCAGCAAAAAGCAGGAGAACTAAGGGTACATACGCATAGAAATTACATTGAACTTGAATTACAACAATCCCATGAGTTCAAAATGCTGTTATTACAACAGCAATATTTTCCGAATGATTTCTTATTAGATATTCGTAAAGAACTCAAGCTGCTGGGTATTCCGGGAGCCTTAATAGTGGGGGAGCAATGGATACAAATAAGGCGGCTCAATGAAAGTATGGGGGGTATTTTCAGATGGTTTGATGGAGAAAGAAGGCTTGCATTCCCTGCCTTATCCGATGTAGTTAAAAATGCCTATTACGAGAAACAGATCACGGAATCTATCGATGAAGTATTAGATGAATCGGGTGTTGTAAAAGACAACGCTTCTCCGGATCTACAGAAGATTAGAATGAATTTATTTCGTAAACGGAATGAATTAAGACGGATGTTTGAGAAAGTGGTACAACGGATGACCAAAGCCGGATATGCCGCCGATATCGAAGAAAGTTTTAGTAATGGGAGAAGGGTAGTAGCTGTTTTTTCAGAACATAAGCGGCAAGTAAAAGGTATACTGCACGGAGAAAGTGATAGCCGGAAAACCGCATTTATTGAGCCGGAAGAAACCATTGAATTAAATAACGAGGTATTCTCTTTAGAGCATGATGAACTTAAAGAGGTACAAAGGATCCTAAGAGAACTTACAGTACGATTAAGTGTGTATTCACCCTTGTTATTACACTACTTAGATATTATTGGTGAGTTCGATTTTATAAAAGCAAAAGCGCAGTTGGCCGTACAGATGAATGCCAACTTACCGAATATTACAGATAAGGCGCAGGTTATACTAGTTGATGCCTATCATCCTTTACTTTTTTTATACCATAAAGAATCAGGTAAAAAAACGATACCTGTAACTTTAACGCTGGATGAACAAAACAGGATATTGGTGATTAGTGGCCCCAATGCCGGTGGTAAAACAGTTACCATGAAAACGATTGGGCTCAACCAATTGATGTTACAAAGCGGATTACTGGTACCTGTTAGTGCGGTTTCACAAATGGGAATTTTCAAACAGCTGTTCATCCATATTGGAGATACCCAAAATTTGCAATTTGAATTAAGTACTTATTCAAGTCATTTAATTCATATGAAGCATTTTATGGAAAATGCGAATGGGAAAACTTTATTTTTTATTGATGAATTAGGAAGCGGTTCCGACCCTAACTTAGGAGGGGCTTTTGCAGAAGTGATCATGGAAGAATTATCGAGAAGAAGATCTTTTGGGGTGGTTACCACGCATTACTTGAATTTGAAAGTAATGGCCAACCATACACAAGGTATTATTAATGGTGCCATGCAGTTCGACGAAGTGAATTTGTTACCTATGTACAAACTGATTGTAGGCAAGCCGGGAAGTTCTTACACTTTCGCCATTGCCGAAAGAATCGGACTACCCCAACATTTAATCAATAGGGCAAGGAAATTAGTGGATGATGATCATTTTAAATTAGACAGATTACTGAATAGAACGGAACAGGATCTACAACATTTAGAAAAAGAAAAAAAAGAACTTCATCATTTATTAAGAGAAAATACCAGACTAAAAAAAGAGATGGAGCAAGTGATGGACAAAGAGCGCCATCGCCAACAGGTTGAGTTGTTAAAACATCAAAATAAGGTTACAGAAGAGCGATTGGTGTATTTAAAAGATATGGAACGAAAGTTAAAGCAAATCGTGCTCGACTGGAAAAAGACGGAAAACAAGCAAGAAGTTGTTAAAAACTTAAAAGATCTATTATTTAAGCGGAAAGAGGAAATTGTAGTAAATAAACTGGCTAAGAAAGTAGATCAGAAATATAAAGAATTAAATCAGCATATTGAAGTTGGTTCTTTGGTAAAAATGCGTAAAAATTATCAGGTTGGTGAGGTAAAGGAAATCAGGGGCAAACGTGCCATTGTACAGGTAGGTGCATTACCTATGAATGTGGAACTGGCAGATTTAATTGCTGTTGAAAAACTTCCTTCCGAAACAGAAAAAACAAAGTCATGATACTTGCCCATATTTCTAGTATTGAACAATATAGTTCTTTACATCCTCATTTTCCACAAGCCATCCAATTTTTACAAACAGCTAATTTAATGGATTTACCTACCGGCGAAATAGCTATTGCAGAAGGCGTTCGGGTAATCGTTATAGAAGAGCCATTGGTTTCGGAATCCACCTCCTTATCCGGCTTTGAATGCCATAATAAAAATATTGATATACAAATATGTTTACGTGGGCAAGAGCGCGTTGGCTGGAGGTCTCGCTACACTTGTTCATCACCTCAAGGTGCTTATAGTGATGAAAAAGATGTTTTATTTTTCAATGATACTCCTGATCATTTTTTTACATTAACGGAAAATCATTTTGCTATTTATTTCCCCAACGATGTGCATGCACCCATGATAGGTGAGGGGGTAATCAGAAAGATTGTAGTAAAGGTTGGTGTGTAAATTTATTTACCGATAGAGGCAGTGGCAACTATTTTACCCGTCTCTTTTTCTTGAACATAGGCAATGATCTTTGTATCATTTTGCTGAAGATCAGATGGAATATGTAGTTTAACTATTGCGCTTCGCTTACTATCAACAGTTGTAAAGTCTCTCACTATATTATGGTGAACAAGTTTTCTCCCATCATTTTCACCTGCTTTCACATTTATCGTTGCTTGTTTTTGTACCAAAGCAAAATGTATAATCGTATTAGTTTCCCCATTTCTATAATCCCATTTTAAAGAAATAGTATTTTTCTCATTATTATTTAACGGCTCAATAAATAGGTTCCCTTTTTCAGCAGCCGCTAAATTTTTATCAATAAATGCTTTTAGTTTATACGCATTGGAGCCCTCCGTTTCACTAGTGCCATTTACAATGGCCTGAGGTGTATAAATACTCCCTAGCCTGAATTTTTCAGCATAGATTCTTTGTCTATCTGAATAAGCAACATTACTAAAAGGATCTTTCCATCCTAATCTATCCCAGTAATCTACATGAAATTCCAGTACTACTAGTCTATCTTTATATGCATCCTGTAAGGTGCCTGCTAATTGATCGGCCGGGGGGCAACTACTACAACCTTCCGATGTAAATAATTCAAGTACCGCCACTGATGTATTGGTTAAACCCGGAGATACTCCTTTTTCATTAGTACGAGTGTTGCTTTGTGAATTTGCTGTGCAAGCGGATAATAAACATATACCCAGGATTATTTTGAGCATGGAATCGCTATTTTATCTGTTGAGTAGTTACAGTAATTACGGAGAAACAGTAAAATGCTTACAAACAAAAATGCCAGCCATTCGGCTGGGCATTTTGCTTTTTGCGGAGAGAGAGGGATTCGAACCCCCGGACCTTTGACAGTCAACGGTTTTCAAGACCGCCGCATTCGACCGCTCTGCCATCTCTCCGGCGCAAATGTACGCGATGGCATTTTTTTCGCCAAAACTTATTTGAACATATTAATCCATGAATTTAGAAGCCCCTACCTTTGCCAAAATTTTATTTTGAAGCATCTATCGGCGATCAATCATTATTTCTGGAAATATAGAAAGCGTTTTTTCATTGGTATTTTCTTTGTTGTAGCTTCTAATTATTTTGCTGTATTGGCGCCTCAAATCACCGGATATGTTATCAATCAAGTTCAGCAACGCTTACCCGGAAGCAAGCCCATGCCTACTGATCAAAGTCATGATACGATTGTAAACCAATTCATTCAATTTATTGAAGGAACACATGTTAGTTTCGGTTGGCTGGTAGCTATTTGTAGCCTCGTCATTTTAGTTATCGCAGTAGTACGAGGTATACTGATGTTCTTTATGCGCCAAACAATTATTGTAATGAGTAGGCATATTGAATATGATCAAAAAAATCAAGTGTTCGAACAATATCAACGATTAGAAACTGCTTTTTATAAATCGCATAGTACAGGCGATCTCATGAATCGTATGGCAGAAGATATCAGTAGAGTGAGAATGTATACCGGTCCGGCTATTATGTATCTGATCAATCTAATAACATTGATTGGTTTTTGTATCGTTAATATGCTACGCAAAGATGTACAACTTACTTTACTGGTATTATCTCCATTACCCATTTTAGCGATAACCATTTACTGGGTAAATAGTATTATCAATAAGAAAAGTGAAATGATTCAACGCAGGTTATCAGATCTTACCACCAATGCACAAGAATCTTATTCAGGTATACGCGTTATTAAGTCTTTTGTACAAGAAAAAGCAATGATGGGTTTCTTTGATAAAAACAGCAGAGAATATAGAAATAATGCTATCGGTTTAGCTAAAGTTGAAGCACTGTATTTCCCCAGTATGACATTGCTCATTGGCATCAGTACCTTGCTAACCATATTTATCGGAGGCTTACAAGCATTGGAAAATCCTGCTAAAGTGGGCACCATTGTGGAGTTTGTGATCTATATCAATATGCTGACATTTCCGGTGAGTGCCATTGGGTGGACGGCCAGTATGATACAGCGAGCAGCTGCCTCACAGAAAAGATTGAATGAATTTTTAGATATAACCCCCGATATTCAGAATGCTCCTCTAGTAACAAAAGCACCGGTAAGCGGTGATATTATTTTCGATAATATTTATTTCACTTATCAAAACACCGGTATTCAAGCAATCAAAGGCTTTACCTTAACCATCAAGAGAGGAGAAAAAATTTTAGTATTAGGAAAAACAGGAACCGGAAAAACAACCCTTGCCCAATTATTACTTCGATTTTATGAACCCGATTCCGGCAATATAAGCATAGGAGGCACGCCTGTTCAAGCCTTTGCTTTGCAGGCTTTACGTTCTAAAATCAGTTATGTACAGCAAGACATCCTACTTTTTAGTGATACCGTTACCAACAATATCTTATTTGGAATGCCGGAAAAAACTGCCTTCGAAAAAGTAGAAAAAGCTGCAAAATTTGCCAGTGTTCACGACGATATTATGGGCTTCGATCAACGCTATGAAACCATGATAGGAGAGCGAGGGGTAACCCTTAGTGGCGGGCAAAAACAGCGAATATCTATTGCCCGGGCACTGATAAAAGAGCCGGAAATCATTGTATTTGATGATTGTTTAAGTGCTGTTGATGCTAAAACAGAACTAACCATTACCCGAAATTTAGATAGTTATTTGATGGATAAAACAGCCATAATTATAACCCACCGTATTTTAACAGGGTTTAATTTCGATCAAATTATTGTGTTGGCAAATGGAGCTATTGCTGAGCAGGGTACCCATGCGGAGTTGATGGAAAAAAATGGCTACTATGCAGCATTATTCCGACAACAGCGAGAAGAATAGTCGAAATTTTGTGGATTGATAAACAATCCTATATTTGTAGCAGTTAACAAAGTTTTAACCAAAAATTTTTATTGTGGCGTACGAGAATAACGACAAGAAAATGGAAAGCGTTTACAGCAACAGAATTCGTGCTGGAAAGAGGAGAACCTACTTTTTTGATGTGAGGGCTACCCGCGGCAACGATTATTATTTAACCATTACAGAAAGCCGTAAGCGCTTTGATAATAATGGGTATGATCGGCATAAAATTTTCCTTTATAAGGAAGATTTTAACAAGTTTATCAAAGCACTGGGAGAGGCGGTTGATTATGTTAAAACAGAATTAATGCCCGATTTCGATTTCGATGCATTTAATCATGAGTATAACGATACAGAAGAAAGTGGTGAAGTTGAAACAGCTGACGAAAGTACTGCCGCACCTGTTGTTGTAGCACCAACACCTGCCCCTGAATCTTCTGTGAACACACCTATCGTGAATGATACCGCTACTGAAGAAGTAGATAAATGGTAATTCATGAACAAACAAAACTTACTGCGAATAAAAAACCCTCAACATTATTGTTGAGGGTTTTTCTTTATGTATACTTTTCTCTATTTTTTCGTTTCAGAGATATTAATATTCACTTTATGGTTTCCCGCTTCTTTAAAATATTTCTCATACTTCTTAAATACCTCATCGGTTTGTGCTTCCCCATTAATG
>CABHOW010000101.1 GCA_902168225.1 uncultured Flavihumibacter sp.
GTCCCTGCTGGTAAAAAATAGCCTAACAATTCTTTTTCCTGATCCTTTTCCAATGTTTCTTGTCCGTTTAATTAGGCTGCAAAAAAACTACTTTCTCCTAAATCCCCCAATTTTTCAATCTGATCCACGTTGGTTTCACAAACAATGTTGAAAGAAGATTGCAACACAATTTCACGGAGGCTTCGTTCTTTATTCTCCATTGCCTCCGCTAACCCACCAATGGCCTATGATGCAATCAGTGGGTTATATTTATTTATACTATCTCAACCCATTTAAATTTGTAAAACTTACAGGTACATAGCTTTTAAGAATGCACAGGTTTTAACCTGGCTATCGACGGTGAATTCTTTTAATGAATAAGATATCTCCTAGGATTTATGCCAAAAGTGGCCTTACGCTATGGCTTTTTTAGCGTTGAAGTATTCAAATTTGTCCTTTAATCTGTTAATTGGCGCCTCAAAAAGATGCCAGGACAATGCAGATACTATTATCGTTACTGGCAAATAGAAAACTTGTGCCATTGGAATATGAGCTCTATCTAACACCCATGGAATAATGTAATGATATACGTATAACCCATAGGAAATTTTACCAAGGTAAACGATGGGTTTCGCTTCTAAAAATTTGCCGATCAATCCATTGAATTGATGTTCACTGGCTTTACCGATGATGAAAAAACAGGATACAGCACAGGTAAATCGAATAAATGTAATGCTTATGAGATTGTTGGGGTAATATACTTCGTAAAACACTAGCAACAGGTAGGTCGCAAAGGACAAAAAGGGAATCCAGGTCTTTGATAGCAAAGCTCGAAAATATTCTCTGTTATTCATGCGTAGGTGTGCTAATACGGCACCAAGCCCAAAGCAATCAACACAGGAAGGGGTGAAGCAATATGCCATCCACCAGGCTTGGGCTTTGTCTTCGTTATAATAAAAAACAGTAAATCGAAACACTAAACCTAATAAGGTTAGGGATATAAAAGCCTGCATTTGATTTCTGGCTGGAATAAATATAACAAGGAAGGGGAAAAAATATAAAACTGTTCTTCAACACAAAGCGACCATAAATGGCTCAGATAGCCCAAATTGGTGCTTATTCCAAAGGGATAATTTGCTGTGTAAGTAACTAAGGACAGAAAATAAGCTCGCGCACCAGGTAAATTGATCAGTATGCCAACGAAAACAACAGCATAATATAAAGGAAAGATCCGAAGAAACCGCCGAATATAAAAAGTACGCAAGATAGCAGCCGGCTTTTCCTGTTGTTTATTTTTCAACAGGATTTGAGCAATTAAAAATCCGCTGAGAACAAAAAACAAATTCACTCCAAATGTAGCGGAATAAAGGTCAAAAGTTTTTAGAGCCGGGATTGTCAGGGTCCAGTGGCCAAACATTACAGCCGATACAGCCAAAAATCGCAATCCATCCAACTGCTTCATGTAACCAGTTCCTTGCATAAAAGGTAGAGAATTTATATATGTGGCCGAAGATAATAGATTACTCCGATATTGTTATTTAATCTGGCTTGAATTGAAATTTTGACAACGTAACCTATTAACCACCTTTATAGGAAATTGGCTTCAACATTACCCAAACGACTGCCTATACTCCATCGGCGAACACTTCGCCTTGCTTTTAAAAAACTTATTAAAGGACTGTGGATACCCGAACCCCAAACTGTAAGCTATTTCTGCTATGGAAAGTGTGGTGGTTGAAAGCGCCACCTTTGCCTTTTCAATAACCTTGTTATGTATATGATGCTGCGCATTCTGACCTGTTAACGCCCGCAGCATATCACTTAAATAATGTGGAGAGAGATGTAACTCCTCAGCTAAATACTGAACAGAAGGTAATCCATTTGTAAGTGCTGTTTCACTGTTAAAATAATCGTCGAGTATTTTTTCAAGTCTGGTCAAAACATCATGATTAACCGCTTTACGGGTATTGAACTGCCGTTTATAATAACGATTGCTGTAATTCAGCAACAGTTCTATTTGAGAAATGATCACATCCTGGCTGCTATCATCTATCCTTTCTTCCAATTCACTACCAATGATCCTGAATACTGACTCAATAGTTGTTTTTTCCTTTTCAGAAAGATGTAAAGCCTCATTAGTTGCATAAGAAAAGAAATGGTACTTCTTTATTCCAACAGCTAATGGATAGGTTTGCAAAAAATCGGGATGCACAAATAAATTAAATCCTTCATATTCCTCCGCATCATCGGGCGCAGTAAGTAACTGATCGGGGGCAACAAACACCATTCCCCCTTCATCGAAATCATAATAGCCCTGGCCATATTTAACTTTAGCAGGAACCTGCCCCATATAAGAGATCTTATAAAAATTCAACAGCAGGGAAGTTGGAAACTCATCTTTTACAATCTTTACATCGCAATTACGAATAAGGCTTACAAGCGGATGTGTTGGTTTTGGCAAACCAAGTAATTTATGCAATGCTGAAATTGAATTGATCCTATGTGGTGTATTTTCCACTTGCTTCATATTTTAAATGTACAACTATTTAAGAGTACAGGCATTCTGTAACAATACCCGATGCAATGCCTGTACTCTCTTCTTTATAATTTCGTTGCAAAAAAGCTTTCGAGTTTATCAACAGCCGGCTTTACAAATACATCTTTATAATACAGGTCAACATGCGTTGCGCCTTCAATAACAAAAAGCTCTTTTGGGTCCTGTGCACCGGCCATTGCCTCGTCTGTTATCCACTTTGTTATGGCCTCTGACCCAACGATCATTAATAATGGCCGGGGCGCTATCATATCTACAAAGCTGAACGCATCAAAACCAGCAATGCGATCCACACTGCTCCAGGTAAATGTTTTTGCAGAACGTGGGTGCTCATACGGAGCAGTACAATAGTATTTCCAGCCTTCATATACATGCAGACCGATTGCTTTTGCCTGTTCTTCTGTTTCAGGAAATATAGGGAAAGAAGCAGGTGCCTCCCCTTTCGCCTCGGCTGTTCTTGCAGCAGCTGCATAGTTGAGCATATTTTTTATTATCGTCAGGTCCTGCTTGCCATCACTACCATTTCTAAATTGACGGCCTATATCGGCTGCACTTACTGTTGCAATAGCTTTTACGCGGTTATCGGTAGCCGCTGCCGCAATACCATAACCGCCCGATGCACAAATACCCAACACACCTATCCGATCGGCATTCACAAAATCAAGCGTGGTCAAATAAGAAACGGCTGCTTTAATATCTTCAACCCGTTGAGCTGGATCCTCAAGTCCGCGGGGAAAACCTTCGCTTTCACCCTGGAAGGCGGCATCAAATGCCAGGGTAATAAATCCTTTTTCTGCTAAAAGACGGGCATATAACCCTGCTGTTTGTTCCTTTACGGCTGTACCGGGGTGGCCAACTACTATTGCCGGTAATGGCTCTTTTACTGAATCAATATTTGCTGGCAGGTACAAATGGGCGGCCAATTTCATTTTGTTCGAAAGAATGAGTACTTCCTTTCTCGTAATATGGGTGCTTTCTTTTGTTTGAATTGTTGTGTTCATTTTGTTTTGTTTAATTGTGATACACAAAATTCAAATACGGCAAGCAGCAAAAAGTATCCCAAATACTGGTTGTATTAATCGAATTGGGGGTAATCGCTTTTTATTTGAAGCATTATTCTATAGTTTTATACGTTATTTGTAAAGACAACACCCCCTGATGCACCAACTGAAAACCTTAATTATCGAAGACGAGCCTGCTGTTAGAAAAGAGCTGGAATGGCTTGTTTCACAGGAGAAAAGTTTAAAATTAGAAGGAACCGCACATTCTGTAGCAAGCGCATTGCAGCTTATTAATGAGATTGATCCTCACCTCGTATTGATGGATATTCAGTTAACTGATGGTACGGCATTCGATATTCTCAATAAACTGGAAGCGCCCACTTTTCACATAATTTTTATCACCGCTTACGATCATTTTGCCATCAAAGCCATCAAATTCGGTGCATTAGATTATATGCTGAAACCTATAGATGGTGAAGAGTTTTCAGCCACTATACAAAAGCTGAATAAAAAACTGAGCGGTGCACATTATTCAGCTCAACTTAACATCGCAAAAGAGCAAAATGCAAGAGATGTTAATAGTATAAACTCAAGCTTGTGTATAACTTCTGTAGATTGTTTGCAAATGCTAAAACTAAATGAAATAATCTACCTCTCAGGCGAAGGCTCCTATACCCAATTTCATTTAGAGAACAATAAAAAGGTAACCGCCTCTAAACCATTAAAATATTATGAGGAGCTTTTGCCCGATGAATACTTCTTACGTCCGCACCAGTCATTTGTCGTAAACAAAAACTTTATCGACAAATACCTAAAAACAGGCGTACTGATAATGAAGGATCAGTCAGAAGTTCCCGTGGCGCTTCGCAAAAAAGAATTTGTACTGCAACAATTAAGCACACTAAAATAATGAACAGGATATTTGTAGTGTTTCTATTGGCTTTGCTGGCTTCCTGCCACTCAAAACCAAAACAAGTAACTTTTGCCTCGCAGGATTTATTAAAAAAGCTGGAAAGTTTAAATGATAGCTTAGAGCAAAACCAACAGATAGATAAGCTGGCATTCTGGACAACCCAGCTTAAACACAAAGACTTTTCCCAAAGCAATCCCTCCCTGGCATTCATTCACTACTATCTTGCCAAAAATTTAGCAAAAGCCAATCCAGACAGCGCTAAAAACCATATTACCATAGCGCTGGATATAATTGAACAGGAGAAGGAGTACAATGATTTAAAATTCACAATATTCAACGGAGCTGGCCTGATTGCGGAATCTGAAGGCAAGTTTTACCAGGCAGTGTACTATTTCAATAAATCTGCGTCCATAATAATGACCGATAGTTTGCTTCAAAGCAAACCCGTCGCGAAAGTTATCTGCCTTCTCAATGCAGCCCAGGACAATAAAAAAATACGCCAGTACCAAAAGGCTATAGATCAAAATAAACTTGCGCTTACGTTTTTAAAAGAACTCCCAGCCAACTACAATAAATTCCGGTTCAGGGCCTGGTCTCAATTGTTGACTGCAAATGTGGAAAGCAAAAATTACCACACCGACTCCTTCCTTCTATATTTGAAAGAACTGAAAAGCATCTCAGGCAACAGCAATGATCCTATACAGTTAAGATTTACCAATGAACACACAGCAAACTATTATACAATCACAAAGCAATACGATTCTGCAATTTTTTATTATAAGCTGGTAAACGACTATGACAGGCAAAGCTTATTGGCCGACCCACAAAAAATAAGCGCCGCCAAAAACACCTACATTACCATTTCCAATCTGGTTGATCTGTACGTTCAAACCGGTCAGTTCTCTAAATCAGAACAATTGATCAAAGAAGCAGATCAGTTGGAAAAAGACCATTCCGACAAGATTTCATTCTACGAAAAAGCGATGTTCAAGCAGTCGAAAATGCATTATTATTTTACCCGGGGTAGAAC
>CABHOW010000102.1 GCA_902168225.1 uncultured Flavihumibacter sp.
CCTGTGAATGATAAATTATAACCGATAGGGATATCTTCATTCCTACCAAAGCCATAAATGAAATTAGTACGATAAAAATCTTGCTTAAATATGGTAAAGGAGCTAATTACTCCTGTAATATCTGTATATCTACTATCATACACCCTTTTATTGATATCGGGGATATCCAGAAAATTTCGCTTAATTAATCTCAGAGAAATTATTTTTTTCTTTCTCGAAGTAAAGTTTAAAGTAAGTTGTTTTCTGGCACCAATATTATAACCGATCCAGGCGTCGGCAATTCGATAATTATATTTCTGGGAAGTATTATAGGCTGAATCGGTATCGTAGAAATTAGCGGTATAAAATTGACCGACCTCTAATCCTCCAGTAAATACATGATAAGGGCTTACAAGGGGTAGTTCCGTTCTTATGTACAAGGCTTTTTCTTCTCTGTAACCGGTATTAAAAGCAGGATTTTGATTTTGATAGCCTACGGTTAGATTGATGAAAGTACCGGCAATATTTCTTTGTAAATATTCTATCCCTAAACCATAAGTAGGCTCTCTTTTTGAATCGAGGAGTTGCTGAATTTGAATTCTGTTACCCGATCCTAATAAGTTGTCGTCATTTACTTCAAACTTAACCAAATCGGTTGAGGCCTCACTTACACTACCGCCAAATGGGAATACATCTTTCACATATACAATAACTACTACAGAATCCCCTAATAAATCCGGATCTTGCACTTTTATCCTGGCATCTTGTACAAAACTTAGATCGCGTAAAAACTTTTCATTATCTGCCAGTAAATTTGGATATAGTGAATCCCCTACGTCGAAAAATAAATTGTTTCGAATGATCTGCTCTTTTGTTTTTGTATGGAGTTTATCACCCAGCGTGCTAATGAAATTCTTCTTCAGCAATGTGTCGGAAACTGTTTTATTAAATCCGGGTTTTACAATTCTTATTTCTTTAATAATATTTCCTTTATATGGTTCAAAATCATCGGCTGTTTTTAAAGCTCCATTAAGTGGCACTGTAAATTCATTATTATTAATGGAAACTGATTTCCCAATTTTCCCGATGATACCTTTTTTATTCGCCAGAAAAAAAACAGAATCCTGCGTACTTTGTGCTAGGCTACTTTCAGAAATACCTATTATAAAGAGGATGAGAAGATATTGAAACCGTATAATTATTTTATTATTTCCCCTTAACATAAACACTTTAAGATACAACAAATATAGGAGTTTGGGGCCTCTTGTAGAATAACGACCAAAACCTTTGTAGGAAAGCAACTACAATATCTTTTTTTATTCTATTTTCTTAGGAATGTACAAAAAAGGACATTACCTTAACGATCTATTTTCATCCAATAACTTAATCATGAAAAGTTCTTTACAGCTTCGATTATATGGGGGATTAGCTATTTCGGTTCTTCTGGTATTACTAGTCGGTTTCTTTTCAATTAATGCACTGGAGAAACAAGTAGCTCAAAATAACCAATTGGTTCATACCAAACAAACAATAGATGTCGTTCGAGATTTGCGTTACAATCTCACACAGATGCGGGGAGCAAGAAGGGCTTATTGGATTACAGGTAACCCCGAATTTTTAACGATACTTAAGTCTTCAGAGAATTTATTTCAACCTATGTTGGTTGATTTAAATAAAAAATTATCGAAGCAGTTGAATATTGCAGAAGATGGTGCTAAGCTAGATACTGCTCTTTCCAATTTATTTATTTACTGGGAAGGAGATGGCGTTATAAAATTGAATTATTCAAAAGCAGAAGTAGCTGTTATTATAACTCATGAGCAGCAAATACTAACAACAATTTATAAACTAATTGATAATATAAAAACAACATTAAATAATGAATTAGAAAATAATCAAGCTTCACTCGAGGCTTCCTTCGCAGAAAGCAGGAAAATAATTATCGGAGGTGTTATACTGTTGCTTACGATAGTTCTAATGCTTGTAAATGCGGTGATTACAACACTTAAAAGTAGATTTCGGGCAGCTAACAGGCTAAAGGAAACCGTTGCCAAAATGGAGGAGATGAATTTGATCGCACGCGAAAAGAATCGATTATTGGAAGGAGTGAGTTATGTGAATGATCATATTCAGCATGCAGAAAACTTGCAACAGCTTTCGGGAAATGTGATCAGGGCTATTGTTACCTATTTAGAGGTTCCTGCAGGAGTACTTTATTTAACCGATGATACAAAGGATAGACTTGATATGGTAGCAGGGGTTGCGGTTTCTGCATCAGCAAAAGTTGGTTTCAGAATTGGGGAAGGGATCATAGGTAATGCTGCCTTACAGAAAAAAGCAGTGAGCATTACAGATGTGCCAACTGATTATTGGCGAGTTGAAACGGCCTTGGGTAATGTGGTAGGTAAGGGGGAGATATTATGTATGCCGCTTTGGCTTGATGACGATCTAAAAGGTGTAATTGAACTTGGTATTTTCGGGAATTTTTCAGAGCATCAAAAAAATTTATTGGAAAGTATTGCCCATAATGTAGCTATAGCTATTCATAATCAACAATCGAGGAATAAGATTAATATTTTACTGGAACAGGTTCAAGAACAAAAGGAGGCCATGGTAAGTCAGCAAGAAGAATTAAGGCAAACAAATGATGAATTGAGCCGCCAGGCAGAAGAATTACAGGCTTCAGAAGAAGAGTTACGAACACAAGAAGAAGAGCTAAGGCAGATCAACAGTGAATTATTAGACAAAAATACGGCCGTTGAAACAGCACGTCAAGCTTTACTTTTAAAAGCAAAAGAGCTTGAAATTACAAGTAAATATAAGTCTGAGTTTCTAGCGAATATGTCGCATGAATTACGTACACCTTTAAATAGTGTATTAATACTTGCTAAACTATTAGCCGATAATAATACCCAAAACCTGACTGCTAAACAAATCGAATACGCTAATATCATTCATAAATCCGGTACAGATCTATTGCAATTAATCAATGATATTTTAGACTTATCAAAGATAGAGGCCGGTAAAATAGAGCTTAGCATAGAGGAAGTAAGAATCGATACCATTGCTACTGATTTAAAACAACTTTTTAGTGTTGTAGCATCTGAGAAAAAAATTCAGTACGAAACAATATTCGATACGGGATTACCTGCTATTATAAAAACTGATAAGCAACGGATCGAGCAGGTTCTAAAGAATCTGCTATCGAATGCTTTTAAATTTACACCTGCCAATGGTGATGTAAAGATTATTTTCGCAAATAGGGATCAATTCGACAGGAAAAGGATTGGTATAAGTGTTAAGGACTCCGGTATTGGAATAGCCACTGAAAAACAGGCACTAATTTTTGAGGCATTTCAACAAGCAGATGGAACTACAAGTAGAAAATATGGAGGCACGGGATTAGGGCTATCTATTAGTAAAGAATTAGTTCGTTTATTAGGCGGGGAAATGGAATTAACAAGTGAAGAGGGGAAAGGCAGTACTTTCACAGTTATTCTACCTCATGAATCAGTTGTAGAAAATAAAGAACAGATACCATTGCCTATCAAAACTGTTCCTCTATTGGAAGAGGTGGTTGAGCAACAATTAGTGGAAGATGATCGAAATTGCATTAACGACCGGGATAATGTGATGCTAATTATTGAAGATGATGAAAATTTTGCTTCCATACTTAAAGATTTTTCCCGGAATAAAGGATATAAACCCATAGTAGCTTTGCAAGGTGATGAAGGGTTACTATATGCCAAAAAATATAAGCCGGATGCCATTATTTTAGATGTACAGTTACCGATAATAGATGGTTGGTCATTATTAAAAATGCTTAAAGAAGATACCGACACAAAAGACATTCCCGTTCATATTATTTCGGCATTTGATGATAGCCGATTACAAACTGGAGGGGCTTTAGCTTATGTAAAAAAACCCATCGATAAAGAAGGATTGGAATTGGCTTTTAATACGATAGGAGTTCATTTAAATGAGCATATGAAGCATATACTTATTATTGATACTCCGGGATCCAATCATCTTAAAGACGATCACTTAGAAAAAATATTTTTAGATAAACATAAATATGTACGATTTACGCATTGTTTATCTGTTGATGAAGCTAAGCATATTTTACAAGAAGAAAGGTTTGATTGCATTATCGCAGATATTGGCGATGATATTAAAAAAGGGGTTGAAGAATTAGCCATGATCCAACCCAATACCCTTGATAAGCTGATACCTGTTATTATTTATTTGGATAAAGATATTTCAAATGCAGATGAGCTGCAGCTGAAAAAAGTATCTGCTGTTATTGTGCGAAAGTCGCCGGCTGTTCATAACAGATTAATCGATGAATTGGAATTATTTCTATACAAGGTTGAGCAAGAACAACAACATCCAACAGTAAGCGGTGAGCATTTTATTTCGGATATTTCATTGAAAGATAAAAGAATACTGGTAGTTGATGATGATATGCGTAATATATATGCATTAAGTACCGTGCTTGAAAATGAAGGAGTTGAAGTATTAACAGCTGCAGATGGTAAAGAATCTCTTGAAGTACTAACAAACAACAATGGTATTGATTTGGTTTTAATGGATATTATGATGCTTGAAATGGATGGGTACGAAGCCATGAAAAGGATTCGGCAGGAGTTAAAGTTTACCGATTTACCTGTTATTGCACTCACCGCAAAAGCCATGATGGGTGATAGAGAGAAATGTATAGAAGCGGGTGCGTCTGACTATATATCAAAACCGGTGGATGTGCCCAAACTACTATCATTAATAAGGGTTTGGCTAGCAAGATAGTATATGAAAAAAGAGGTCGACTTTGCAGCATTAGAAAGTGTACTTGAAATAATCAATAAAAAATTCGGTTATGACTTCAGAGACTATGCCAAAGCTTCATTAGTGAGAAGGGTGAATAAGTATTTAGACGAACATGAAATAGAGAATGTATACGAATTAAAGTATTACTTAATTAATAAAGAAGGGGCATTTCAGCATTTTTTACAAGAAATTACTGTTAATGTTACAGAACTTTTTAGAGATCCTTCTTATTATTTAGCACTACGAAAAAAAATTATCCCGGTACTTAGCTCTTATCCTATTATAAAGATTTGGCATGCCGGATGTTCAACAGGGGAGGAGGTATTTTCTATGGCTATTTTATTGCATGAGGCAGGATTACTGCAAAGAACAAGGATCTACGCTACCGATATCAATCCTTTGAACTTAGAAAAAGCAAAAAAAGGGATATTACCATTAAAAAGTATGAAAGAATTTACAGCCAATTATATTCAAGCAGGAGGTATCCATGATTTTGCAGAATATTATACTGCAAAATATAATTATGCCATTATGAAAGACTTTCTGAGACAGTCTATTATTTTTTCCCAACACAATTTAGTAGTAGATCATCCTTTTAACGAATTTCAATTTATCAGTTGCAGGAATGTTATGATCTATTTCAATAGAAAACTACAGGATAGGGTACTTCAATTATTTTCTGATAGTTTGGCTGCAAGAGGCTTTTTAGGAATTGGTTTAAAAGAAACATTGGCGTTTAGTGCTGTAAAAACTCATTTCGATATCATCGATAACCAGTTAAAGATCTATCGTAAACGATGATGAATAATAGTAGTAAAATCATAGTTATCGGTGGATCAGCCGGTAGTTTTCCTATCATTATGAACCTGCTTCCGGCATTACCTGCTCATTTTGATGTGCCTATTATTATCGTATTGCATCGATTGAGAAATGTATTCAGCGAAATGGCCAATCTCTTTTCAAAAGTTACGAATGAGCATATAATCCATGAACCGGAAGATAAAGAGCCAATACAGCCCGGCAATATTTATTTAGCCCCCCAGAATTACCACTTGCTAATTGAGCCGGATAAGGTATTTAGTTTAGATTATTCGGAACAGATTAATTTCAGCAGACCGTCTATCGATATGAGCTTTATCTCTACCGCTAATGTGTATAAAGAAAATTGTATGGGCGTTCTATTAAGTGGCTCTAATAGGGATGGAGCTAATGGCTTACATCATATTTTAAAAAACGGAGGAACAGCCGTTATTCAAGACCCGATTGATGCAAGTTATGATACGATGCCGAAAGAAGCCATCAAGCTGAATCCTGCCGCTTTGGTTGCCGATTCACAAACGATTCTACAGTTAATTGTTAAAAGTATAATTTCTTCAAATGGAAACAATTAGTCAATCATCTGAGTTTTTAATTTTACTGGTCGACGATAGACCAGAAAATTTATTATCTCTTGAAGAGATACTAACTAAACCCGGTCGACGATTTTTAAAAGCAAACTCCGGGAATGAGGCACTAAGAACAGTGCTAAAAAACGAACATATCGGATTAATTTTACTCGATGTCCAAATGCCGGATATGGATGGTTTTGAAGTAGCCAGATTATTAAAATCTAACACAAAATCAAGAGATATTGCTATCATCTTTGTTACAGCGATAAGTAAAGACGAGCAATATGTTTTAAAAGGCTTTGAAGAGGGGGCTGTAGATTATTTACAAAAACCGCTTGATGTTCACATAACTAAAGCTAAAGTCAATGTTTTTGAACGTCTTTATCATACACAAGCTAAATTAAGAAAATCATTAGCTGAAATAGAGAGCGTAAATAAGCAACTCGAGCGTTTTATGTTTATCGTATCGCACGATCTTAAGTCGCCGCTAGCTACAATCAGTATGCTCGCCGATCTATTGAAGAGAGATGAGATTATAAATCGTGAGCAAGAGTTGGCAGAAAATGCCGCTATCATTTATAATGCTTCAACAAAATTATCAGGAATGATTGAGTCGATACTGGAATACTCTCGACAAAGCATGACGCAACAAACCACAGAAGATGTAAACACTTTTACATTGGTTTCCGAAATTGTTTCCCTTCTATTTTTACCAAAGCACTATGTAGTAACTATTTCCAATAATTTACCAACAATTCATACCCGAAAAATTAAGTTGCAACAGGTGTTCCAAAATTTAATTTCAAATTCCATTAAATACAATAACAAAACTAACCCTACTATTGAGATAGGGGTTAGTGATACAGGTGGCTTTTATACTTTTTTCGTAAAGGATAACGGACAAGGTATTTCAAAAAAGGATCATGATCGTATATTTAAACTTTTTGAAACAACAGATAATAAAAGCACAAAAGATAGCGCTACAGGAGTTGGACTCAACTTATTAAAAGTATTAGTAGAAGAACAGGGGGGTAAAATTTGGGTGGAAAGCGAACCCGGACAGGGCAGTACTTTTTATTTTGAATGGCGTAAGTAAAACAGCCATACTAATTAGATAAAATATCGAATTTAGATTTGGGTCTTTTGTCGATTATCCATTTAAAACCCCTCAGTCTTAATTCATTGTGATTTACTTGCCGCATAGGGTAAGTGGTGCCATCTAAATTTCGTAAAAAAATTACTTTTTTAGGTTTATTGTCGTCGAAGAAAATATCTATTACATCTGCAGATGATTTATTTACCCCCACAAATTTTTTATAATCATCCTGAGCATAATAAATATTTTCAGCATTTCCTTTCGCTCGCATAGAGGTAATTTGTCCGTCTGTAAATAAGGCATTAATGGTTCTACCTTTAAGTTGGTTATAATAATCGGCGCTATCCAATCTGTTAATGGCAAGCGCATTTTCGAATACATATAATCTTTCCGGCTTCTTTTTCTTTAAATATAAATAAATGGTATCGCCGGTAATTTGATTATTGTTGGCCCATACAACAGGGCTTTTATATAAACGAAATACGGAGTCTTGTAGCGAATAGAATAAACTATCGCCACCGGCTTGTAAAGAATCTGAGTATATACGAATATTATAATAGGCTTCAAAAAACTTATCGGTACTATCTTCCTCACCTTTTTTTGGAATAGGGCGAGGTAGTAAAGAATCGCGAACCTGGGGAACTTTACGCAATTTTTTCAAATCAGATAGCTTTGCCGAGTACAAAGTATCTGCGGTGATATAGATACTATCTGCCTTTTGTTTTATAATCAATAGCGGTTTTTGCGTAGCTACAAGTGCGTTTTTCTTTTTGTTTGTTTTGATATTATTCGCGATCATATCAAACCCCTCTGTAGAATCTTTAGTTCTATAAACAGCATTTCCTCTGAACTCTCCCAAACCGGTTGAGTCATCAAAAGCCATCTCATCGGCAGTAAAAGTAGAACTGCTATCTTCAATGACCGATCTTTTATACAGCTCAGCTTTTTTATTACGCGTATCATAAAAGCCCTCTCTGGTGTATATCGTGCGCTTATCTTTAATATTATATATAACAGTGGGCGCTGTAAAAGTGGTAAGCTCTGTTGATGTATTATATTGCAAAGTATCGGTTGTGATTTTGGTATCAGGATCAACCATCAATACTTTCTTTTTGAAGATCACATCTTTAGTATCTCCATAATAATACCCTTCTTTGCTTGTTAGGGTAGATTTTTTACTTACTAATTTTCCTCCTTTTAAATAGGTACCGATCTTTACCGTAACATCATATTCCAATTCCTCTGTAGTGAGGGTTCCCTTACCATCGGTTAAACGCACTTTGGTTTTAAGGAAAGCTTTTTTTTCTTTGCCTAAATACTTCAAATATTGGGCATATGTATGCACACTATCGGCATCATTGATATGTACATTACCAAATGCTTCTAGCATATTCAATGATCTGTTTAATACAGCACTATCCGCAAAAAAAAATGTTTTGCCTTGCTGCACTTTTACATTACCCGCCAATGAAACGAATGTGGTACTGTCTTTTGTAAGTAAATTATATCTGTCTGCAAATAATATATCTAAACGCTTTGCCTCCGATGAAGTTGTGTCTACCACTGTTTTTTGGGCAAACAAAAAAATAGGTAATAAAAATAGTATGGAGAAAAGAATTCTTTTTATCATGCCTTTATTGCTTCACAAGAGAATCGTTGGCAGGTGCAGTGAGCGGCCCTGTTTTGTCTTTTTTCCCGAAAACGGAAATATTTACATATCGTTTGGGATGCACACGTAAATCATCTACTAAAATATTCGCGCTTCTTATGGTATTATTTAAGTTATTGTACAATGATTTATCATTAATGAGTTTCCCCAAAGAGCCATCTTGAGAATTCATTTTAGCAATAACGGCATTCATATTTGAAATGGCTAGCTTTAATTTTTCAACAGAACCGGATAGATCGGCTTTGGATAAATTATCTGTTGCCTTTGTAACATTATCTAATGAATGGGTAATCTTATCATTATTGTCGCTTAAATTTTTAGTGAAACTATTTACATTTTCCATCGATTTTGCAATGGTTCCTGTTTGCTTATTTAGCATTGCCTCTAATGAGGCCGAGGAAGCAACAAGGCTTGCGGTAGTTTTATTTACATTGGCAATAACAGCTTGTAAATTATTTTTTGTAGTAGGGTCAAAAATGGTATTTACATTTTTCAAAACACTGTCTAGTGTATGTATAGTCGTTTTCAACTGATCTGCTACAGGATTCAATTTATCCATTACACCTCCTAATAAGCCGGCACTTGGAGCGGTTAGAACAGTATCACCCGATTGTAAGAATTTTTTTTCGTTACCTAATGCAATACTGATGCTTGGTGAGCCAAGCGGATTACTATTGATGGTAGCAACAGAATTAGTGGGTATTTGATAATTGTCTTTCAGCTTTATGGAAACAATAATAGTAGATAATTGCTGATCGGCGTTTTCTATATCGGCAACAGCCCCTACTTGAAAGCCATTCACAAAAACGGGGTTGGAGATTCTTAGTTCTTTAGCGTCAGTATATCGCGCAAATAAATAATTACCCGTTTTCAAAAGGGTTCTTCCTTTTAGAAAATTAAATCCAAGGATAAGAAAAGTAATAGTTATTGCTGCTAATACCCCTACTTTGGTTTCGTTTGAAATTTTCATCTAATGCTTGGTTGTTTACCCAAACAAATGTACGTGTTTCTTTATTTACGACTAATCATACCGGCAGATACATTACCCTGTTGTTTCTCTAGGGAGTATTTATAACGCTTCAAAGATTTAATCAATACTTCACAAATTTCCCGCTGACCATCTTCACTATTAAGATAATCTTCTTCTTCTTGATTGGAAATAAAGCCTGTTTCTACTAAAACAGCAGGCATAGCAACAGCATATAGTACAAAAATGCCCTCTTTTCTCTGTTTTGCTTCCCGGCTAATTCTGCCTACTTTTTTGAACTCATCTTCAATGGTTAATGCTAAATCTACACTTCTTTGAAAATAAGTTTGCGCTTTCATGCTCATGAGCATCATTTTAGCAGGGTCATTTTTTTGGAACTCCTGCATTTCTTTTATGGTAGCGCTATCTAAATAGAGATCTTCATTTTTGCTTAAAGCATTCATTCTTCCACCTGTTTTATCTACCGGATAAATAAATGTTTCCGTTCCCTTTGCCGGGTTGGGGGTATACCAGTGGCGATAATCTTTTACTTTTCTGGTGTATTTTTTCCTTTTCTTACCCTTTCCTTTATAATATGTTTCAGTTTTATATCCAATGAATTCTCTATGGGGGATAGGATCTGCAGAGTTTACATGAATACACAGAAATAGATCTCCCTTGGCTTGGTTTGCAATTTCTGCTTTCCGCGTTACAGGGTCAAATACATCCGTTCTACGTGTCATTACCACTTCAATATCAGGCATTTCATCTGCTATCATCTTCTCCAGCTTTAAAGCAATGGATAAAGCAATAGCAGCTTCCGTAGAATATTTTCCTTTAGCACCAATATCGGCACCACCATGCCCGGCATCTATCACTATTCGCTTTAATCCTTGCCGCTGAATAGGTCTTTTATCAGCATTGATAAAAGAAAATGATGCCATCCCGATCATTAACAAAATAAAAGCAGCGAAATATTGTTTATTCATATCAAATACTTGAACATTGAACCACATTTATCCTTTTCCGCAGTTAAAGCCTAATTTTGCGGCGTCACTATGAACAGAAACTGTAAATTTAACGTAAAAGGGGGGCTGGCTATTGTTCTAACATCGTTTTTCGCGATATTAACAGTTTTTATACAACCTGTTCTCGCAGGGAAATATCGTTTTAACAATTATTTACAAACTCTTGATACCATCAAGCCTCAAAAAAAGATAGACACGGCCGTTAAAAAACAAGTATCCGATTCTTTGATACAAAAGGTAGATACACTCACTATTTCAAAAGACTCTATCGATGCCCCTATTAAATATGTAGCAGAAGATTCAGGTGTGCTGGTGATTGATACCAAAGAGTTCTTTTTGTATGGTAAGGCAAAAGTTAATTATACCGATTTAAAACTAGATGCGGCAACTATCAGTTATGATCAACGTACGCAAATGGTAAAAGCGTATGGGGCATTGGATTCTACCGGTAATCCATTAAGCAAACCTCAATTTGTTCAGGGAGAAATGAAATCGGTTAGCGATACCATTTTTTATAATATGAAATCCGGAAAAGGGCTCACACGGAATACTTTTTTTCAGGAAGGTGAGATTTATGTTAATGCTATTGACTTAAAAAAAGTAAGTGCTACCGAAGTATTTGCCAGAAGAGCACGCTTTACTACTTGTAATTTAGACACCCCTCACTATAATTTTCGCACCAGCAAAATGAAGATCATCAATAACAAATTTGGTATTGCCGGTCCTTCATTTCCTGAATTCGAAGGTGTTCCCATGCCAATCGGTATTCCCTTCGGTATCTTTCCTTTAAGTAAGGGTAGGCATTCGGGTATATTACCTCCTGCATTTACTGCAAGCCCTGATTTTGGCTTAGGCTTGGAAGGATTAGGTTATTATAAAGTAATCAACGATAATGTAGATGTGACCTTACGAAGCAATATCTATTCATTTGGTGGATGGATGTTTAATATTAATTCAAAATACATAAAACGCTATGCTTTTACCGGTGGGTTGAATATTACTTTCCAAAATAATAAGAGTTTAAATAGACTAGATGGCGCTAAAGATGAATTCAACAGTACAAGGTCTTTTATGATCAACTGGAACCATAGTAAAGATAGTAGGGCCAGACCGGGAACAACTTTTTCTGCCAATGTAAATTTTGGTAGTACGCGCTTCAATCAAACAGTATTCAATAATCCTTTTGTTAATTTCCAAAACCAACTTAGTTCTTCGATCAGTTATAGTAAAGATTGGCGCGGTAAGTACAATATATCTGTTAACCTGAATCATAATCAGAATAACAACTTACGATTGGTAAATTTAAATTTACCCACCGTTAATTTCAATGTGGTTACTTTTTATCCGTTTCAAAAAGAAGATAAGGTAGGCGCCCCCAAATGGTACGAAAAATTAGGTATTGGGTATAGCGGTAATTTTCAAAATCAATTTTCGTTTTATGATACTGCTTTCAATTTGAGAAAGCTTCTGGATACAGCTCAATATGGAGCCGCTCATAATATCCCTATCACTTTATCATTACCCTCATTGGGGCCCATTACCATTGCTCCATCTGTTTCTTATGAAGAGCGTTGGTATGGACAAAGAACCTTGCTTAGTTGGGATTCAACAAACAAAAGAGTGGATACTGTAAAACAAAGAGGTTTTTATACTGCAAGACAAATGGGCTTTGGTATTTCTGCCAATACCAGAATTTTTGGTACCTACACTTTTGGTCCAACCAGTAATATCATAGCTATCCGTCACGAAATCAGACCTACCATATCTTTCAATTATCAACCCAATTTCGGCAAAAGATACTATTACTCTACCCAAGTAGATACTACAGGAAGAGTGCTGCGTTTCTCTCAATTTCAAGGGGGCGTAATCGGTTCTTTTGGGGAAGGTGCTTTTGGTGGAATCAGTTTTG
>CABHOW010000103.1 GCA_902168225.1 uncultured Flavihumibacter sp.
TTACAATTCTTATGCTGAAGGAGACTTACGAAAAATTCTCTTTTTTGAAAAGGCCTCAACATTGGGAATTGAAAACGACAAAGGATATTTTTTTATGGGAAGTTATGAAGGGTCAAATCAGCTTTTTTCTGGAATTGCGGTTGATGAAGTATATCTCATTCGATCAGAATGCAATGCTCGATTAGGAAATATTGAAGCTGCTATGAAGGATTTGAATGACTTACTTATTACTAGATGGGATAATACTTATTCTTACCCAATGTTGCATGCCAATAATAAAGAGGAGGCTATTTCTCAAATATTAACCGAGCGTCGGAAAGAGTGCCTTATGAGAGGATTAAGGTGGACTGATATAAAAAGACTGAACAAGGAAGGATTTGGTATTATTCCTATGAGAAAAATTGGCGGTAAAACTTACGATTTGCCAATAAACAGTTTGCATTACACTTTGCTGATTCCTAATGAGGTTATCGATATGAATCCAGGAATGATTCAAAATCCTAGGTAGAACTCAGTTGTTGCCGATCTTGTTCTTATAATGAATGAGAAATTTAAGAGGTTTGCCCCTTTTTTTTAGTGTTGTTCAAATAACTATTTCAGATGCCATTAAATGCTGTTATGATGAGGTATTATTTCTTTTGTTTATGCTGTTGTTTTTATTTCCCTGCACCCATTTTGGGGAGTATTCAAAGCAAAAATGGATTTTTGATTCATGGGAAAATTGATGGTCTAAAAGATGGAGCACTTATTTACCTTGTTAAATATTCTTCAAAGGATACTGTTGCACAGGCAAAAGTATTAGATGGGAAATTTCAATTATCGGGTATGGTACCCAACGGAACAGAATATTTCTATATCTACCTTGAAAAAACACAGTCTGATAGTCGAAGTACTGATTTTCTGTTGGAGAATAAAACTCTTCAGTTGGAAGGAAATATTTCCCAATGGCCATATGTAAGATTGTCTGGGTCAGTTTCAAATTGCGAACTTGAGGAGGTGATGGATATATGGAATAGTACAAAAGAAAAAAAAGCAAGGACCGATAAGATAAAAAAATTTATTAATTCTCATGTCAGTTCAATTTATGTTCCTGACTTAATTCGACGGATGGATAGAAGTTTTGACATTTCGGAAAGGCAAACGATGTATAATAATCTTTCGGAAAGTTCAAAGAACTGTTTTTTTGGCAAGCAGTTACTGCAAAGTTTAGATGAATCTAAGCAACGAGGAAGAATAGCTCCAAATATGATCATCCCTTCATTCAGCGTCACTGATGTGAATGGGGAAAGTGTTTCAATTTATGAATTGGCATCTAAAGGTAAACTTACATTAATTGATTTTTGGGCTTCATGGTGTAAGCCGTGCAAAGAGGCAATTCCTAATCTTAAAGAAGTATACAATTCATTTAATGCAGAAGGGTTTAATATAGTTAGCATTGCTGTGGGAGAAAAAGATGCAAGTTGGAAGAAAGCGCTGGCACAAGATAAAACAGATTGGATTCATGTTCGAGACGCTATAGATACTACGATAAAAATATTTGATATTCCAGGAATACCTGGATTTATTCTAATAGATTCCATAGGAAAGTTAATTGCATTTGATTGCCCAGGATCGGAAGTGAAACCGTTTGGGCCGAAGGTTACAGGTGTAGAACTTTATTCAACAATCGATGCTTTAACTAAAGTAGTGAGGAAATATAATTCATCTTTAATAAAGAATAGTAGCAGAGATATAACAAATAATTCTGATAAAAAAATAACTGCTGTTAAAGTTGGAGCAATTGTCCCTGATGTTGAATTGGGGAAAATAGCATTAAGTGCTTCTAAAAAAACGCTAAGAGTTTCTGATTTTAGGGGTAAGTTATTAATTCTAGATTTTTGGTCGACAAAATGTGCTGTATGTATATCTCAGTTTGATCATTTGAATCAATTGCAGCAAAAGTTTAAGAGTGATTTAGTAATACTTCCAGTTGGTTTTGATGGAAGAGTGGAAGGAAAAATTAATCAGTTCTTAGGAAAGGCGAAAGGTAAGTATAATGAATTAAAGTTACCTTCAGTAATACAGGGACCTCAAGATACTACATTAATGAAATTATTCCCTTTTGGAAGTTTGCCACATATCGTGTGGATAAGCCCTTCAGGTGAACTTCTTGGAGTTACTGAAAACTACGCACTAACTGAGGCCAACATTTCAGCCATAATAAGTGGGAAAAAATTGAAGTTCTCGGAAAAGATAATTACTCGGTTACTTGACCCTCAAGAAAAGCTGTTCCTTAATTCTAGTTTTGGAAGTAAGCTTGAATTTGGATCTGTATTTTCTGGGTTTATTGATACATTAGCAATCATGATTTCAGAACAAATTGATGCATCCAATGAATATCCTTTTCATCGATGGTATTGGGTAAATTCTACTATTTTCGACTTATATAAGGCAGTTTTTAAGGATGAAATACCCGAATTGAATAAAGATGGTTTAGGTAATAAAAGATTTATTGTAGATTCAGATCGAAATTGGCTTGACTGGGGGGATAAGGAGGAAAAGATGGACAATTGGGGTGTAGATAGTTTTAAGCAAAATTGCCTATGGGGCTATGAACTAATTTTACCGAAATCACTTAATCGAAATCAAGTTAAAATAAAAATGAAAAATGATCTAGACGATTTTTTTGGATTTTCAAGTAAATATGAAATGCGGAAAGTGCGATGTTTAATATTAAATCAGAAGAAAAACAATAAAATTTCAATTGACTCGATTGAACGAACAGCTAATGATAAATATCAGTTGGTTGAGTCTTCGACTATTGTCAATTTACTTAATACCTATTTACAAACGAGAATGCCAATCATGAATGGGAATTTAGAGAGTAGATCTGATTATTTGCTCCCCAAAAGACTTAAGTATACAGCTATTGATATGGAAGAAGTTCTGATACTTAATAATTTTGAGTTATTAGAAGAAGAAAAGGATATTATGACAATTTCTTTAAAAGATAAATCCAAAAGCCTATAGACTTTTGGATTTATCAACGAACTATCAAAATTATGGAGTAGTTCTTTTAATACAGCACTGATATTGTGCTACATTCGAAGGACGAATATAATATATTCCATTTACCAAAACTGATTGCAGTTGAGCTTGAGTAAAGCTTAATGCACATACTTTAGTGCCATCAGGGCAACCAAATGGTGTTGCTGAAGGGAGACCTTGTTCCAGTTCACCTGATGCGAGTAATGCAGTAATATCAGCTGCGCTAACTACACCATCTTGTGTTGGATCCTGAATTTCTACAAAATTTGAAATTGCAACAGTTGCGCATGTTTTATCAGCACCAGCCTTAATTTCAAGCCAGTAAGTCGAAGTTGAATTGCAATTGGTTCCTTCTGGAGCTACTGCAGGAGTAAATGCATAACATACGATGGCAAAGCATACGGCAACAAGACCAGCAAAATACTTTTTCATAGTAAGAAAGTTTAATGTTATTAATTACCTACTCTTTTAAAGGTTTTCGGTTATCCCCTTGCTGATTATTAGGTCTCAGCAACCTTTTATTGCAATAAAGATTTTATGTTTAATAATTACTTATTGTCTTTATGTTTAAATATGGCGTAAATAAAATGGGGGTTATTGTTGACGATTTTATACTCGTATTTAATATGCATCTGTTAAGCATGTAATTATCAAGCGTAGAGTAAGTAATTAAGAATAGGATTAGCTTGATGATTTAGTATTCAACTTACTGTAAGCGATTATTCCTGTTATACCTATTAGAGTAAATGCGATATTAAAAATTAAATGTTGAGACCAGCTCATTTTAGAGATAACACCTCCACATGAACATGGAATATGAGGGGAGAAATTGATAATGTAAAATACATACCCTGTAAACAAGATCATAAGAGCAGTTGAAAAATACAGTCCAATTTTTCGTGTCTTTGGAACAAATAATAATAGAGCGGCAATTAGCTCAATTATCGGAACAAGTATTGCAGTTAGCGTTGCTTTACCTTCAAAAACAGGAGATTTACTAATAACATTTGTGAACCCTTCCAGGTTACTTAATTTACTTATCGCGGTATATACAAATAGAATAATGAATAACGAAGATA
>CABHOW010000104.1 GCA_902168225.1 uncultured Flavihumibacter sp.
TGTAAGTACACCAATAATACCAATGCTAAACAAGGTCAAACAGAAATAAATATAATATTGAATAGGCATATTAATCTTTTTTACCGATTACTACTGCTCCTACCATAGCGCTCAAAAATAGAACACTACTAATTTCAAAAGGAACAACAAAATCACTAAATAATACTTTACCAAGGTTTTTAATAAGGCCGATATTGCCTTCCTTCACTAATGCTGTTTTACCGGTAATTTCTATGGTTTGTCTTACTAAAGAAATCAATACCATCAAAAAGCAGCCTCCTGAAATTACGCCGGCAATTTTCATCCATTGATGTTTACGTGGTTCTGAATCGGCATTTAAATTCATAAGCATGATCACGAATAAGAACAAAACCATAATAGCACCTGCATAAACAATAAGGTTAACAATGGCCAGGAACTGTGCATTCAGCAAGATATAATGCCCGGATATGGCAAAGAAAACAGCGATAAGCCATAGTACACTATGAACCGGGTTCTTACTGATCAACACCATGATGGCGCTGAAAATAGCAAGCACACTTAAGAAGAAGAATAATATTTGAATCGTACTCATATTGTCAATTATGAATTATGGATTATGAATTATGAATTACTATTTATTTAATTCTTAACTCATAATTCTTAATTTTTATTTCGCACCCTCCCTCCTTGTGCTTTTTCAAAACCGGCTGCATCCGTTACTGGGTCAGGAATTAATAAATCTTCCTTACCATAAATAAATCCTTTACGCGCAAAATTTGCAGGTGCAAAGGTTTCACTTAAGTAAATAGCATCTTTAGGACAAGCTTCCTCACATAATCCGCAGAAGATACAGCGCAACATATTGATCTCGTATTTAGCTGCATATTTTTCTTCTCTATATTTATTTTCTTCTCCCGGTAAGCGCTCAGCAGCTTCCATTGTAATTGCTTCCGCAGGACAAGCAACGGCACAAAGTCCGCAAGCAGTGCATCTTTCACGTCCTTCCTCATCCCTATTCAACACATGTAATCCGCGGAAAACAGGACTAAATTCTCTTTTTTGTTCCGGATATTGGATAGTGGGTTGTTTTTTAAAAATATGGCTGAATGTAATAGCCATCCCCTTTAAGATAGAAGGAATATATAAGCGCTCCATGAACGTCATGGGAGCTCTATCTACTGCTTTACTTCTATTTGTTAATGCCTGCATAATATTGTCATTAGTCATTGGTCATTAGTTAGCCTTGTTTCCACAAAATAATGGCACCTGTGAGCAACATATTAAATAATGCCAATGGAATTAATCTTTTCCATCCCAAATTCATCAACTGATCATAACGGAACCGGGGGATCGTCCACCGAATCCACATGAATACAAAAATGAAAATGATAATTTTTGTAAACAATGCCAAGAAGCCTAACAAGGCTGCAATATTAGGGGATAGTGTGCTTTCATCAAAGAAAGGAATATCATAACCCCCAAAAAACAAGCATGCCATCACTGCGCTGCTCATGATCATATTGATATATTCTGAAAATAGGTAGAAACCTAATTTCATAGAAGAGTATTCTTGGTGGTACCCAAAGTTTAGCTCGTTTTCTGCTTCCGGTAAATCGAACGGTGTTCTATTACATTCCGCTAATGCACAAATAAAGAATATGATAAAACCGAGTGGCTGATAGGCAATATTCCATAAGTTACCCGGTGCCTGCTGCTGTTCAACAATGGCTTTTAAACTTAATGAGCCGGATAGCATGAGCACTGCAATGAGTGATAAGCCCATAGCCAGTTCATAACTTATAGCTTGCGAGGCACCGCGTAGCGCTGCCATTAAAGAGAATTTATTATTAGAAGCCCATCCCCCAATCATAATACCGTATACGCCCAAGCTTACCACACCAAAAATGTATAATATACCAATATTGATATCGGCAATTTGCAAATCAATCTTACGCCCAAAAAACTCCACTGAAGTACTCCATGGAATAACGGCACAAGTCATAAGTGCTGCCGTCATAGCTAAACCCGGACCTAAAATAAATAATACCTTATTGGCAGTATTGGGAATGATTTCTTCCTTCATGATGAGCTTTAATCCATCCGCAAAGGGTTGAAACAAACCAAATGGTCCGGCACGATTAGGACCCGGACGATCTTGCAAAATGGCAGCCACTTTACGCTCTGCAAATGTGGTATACAAAGCAATTCCTAAACTTGCAAAAACAATGATTGCAATAAGAATCAACTTCTCTATTAATAATATCCAATCAAAAGCCAGTAATGTAGTCATAGCTCTATAAGCGTTATTTTGTGAAATCAGTTGAATGTGCCGGCCTGTCTAATAAACTCAATGTTATCTCGGGCTTATTCACTTCACTAATATTATGAATATCCATTAATAATTTGGGTTGCCGGCCATCGTTTATCGCTTCAAAAGTTTCTGTTGGTTTATGCGTACCGATATTACCTGCATAATGTCCTTGTGAAATAACGGAGTGACGATCGATCATACGTGGCCCTTCGATGATCCAATCACTTGTTTTCTTTTTTTCAAAGCGGCAGGTATTGCAAATCCAATCTTCAACTTCTCCCCACTCATCTTTTCTGGCGGTTACACGGAATACTTCATCGCCTCTATTCCATAATGTTACTTTACCACTGCAGGTTGGACAATCGCGATGCGCATCCATAGGTTTTAAAAACCATACCCGATTTTTAAATCGGAAAGTTTTATCGGTAAGGGCACCTACCGGACAAACATCAATAACATTACCTATAAAATCATTATCCAAACTCTTCTCAATAAATGTGGCAATTTCAGCATGATCTCCCCTATCTAACACGCCATGCTCTCTTTTCTTGGTGAGTTGATCGGCCGTAAAAACGCAGCGGTAGCAAAGAATACAGCGCGTCATATGCAATTGAATATACGGACCAATATCGTGTTTCTTGAATGTACGACGCTGGAACTCGTAGCGTGTGCCTTCTTTACCATGGTTATAACTGAGGTCTTGCAAGTGACATTCGCCGGCCTGATCACAAATCGGGCAATCGAGTGGGTGATTGATTAATAAAAATTCAACGACCCCATTTCTTGCATCTATTACTTTTTCACTGGTAATATTTTTTACTTCCATCCCATCCATTACCGTAGTACGACAAGAAGCAACGAGTTTGGGCATAGGGCGTGGGTCTTTTTCGGAACCTTTGCTCACTTCTACCAAACAAGTACGGCATTTACCGCCACTACCTTCCAACTTACTATAATAGCACATGGCAGGAGGCGCTACTTCACCACCAATTTTACGCGCTGCATTCAAAATAGTAGTACCGGCAGGCACTTCTATCGTGATGTTATCTATGGTTACTTTAAATAATGGTTGTTCGCTCATATTTCATTTATGCAGGTACATGAATCGGATCGGCATAATGCGCCAAACCATAATTTCTTTTTTGTGATTCTTCGGGGTTCAATACATGCCATTCGAACTCATCGCGGAAATGACGAATAGCCGCAGCAACAGGCCATGCAGCTGCATCACCTAACGGACAGATCGTATTCCCCTCAATTTTACGCTGAATATCCCATAATAAATCTATATCACTCATCTTTCCTTTCCCGGTATCGATATTTTTTAAGATCTTCTCCATCCATCCGGTTCCTTCGCGACAAGGAGAACATTGTCCGCAACTTTCATGACGATAAAAGCGCGCTAAGGTATAGGTGTTTTTTACAATACATTGATCTTCATCTAATATAATAAAACCGCCCGAACCCATCATAGAACCTGTTGCAAAACCACCGTCGCTCAGGCTCTCATAATTCATTAAGCGGGTTTCGCCTTTGGCAGTTTTTAATAAAAGATTGGCAGGAAGAATAGGAACAGAAGAACCACCGGGGATACAAGCTTTTAACTGCTTACCGTTGGCAATACCACCGCAATATTCATCAGAATAAATAAATTCCTCCACGGAAATAGTCATATCAATTTCATACACACCCGGCTTATTGATATTACCACATGCAGAAATAAGTTTAGTACCGGTAGAACGGCCTATACCAATTTTTGCATATTCTTCACCTCCCATATTGATAATAGGAACAACAGCAGCCAGTGTTTCTACATTGTTAACTACCGTAGGACGATTCCATACGCCCTGTATTGCAGGGAACGGAGGCTTTATACGCGGGTTACCGCGCTTGCCTTCTAAAGATTCTATCAGTGCCGTTTCTTCACCGCATATATAAGCGCCTGCGCCGCGATGCACATAGATATTACAATCAAATCCGGAGCCTAAAATATTTTTTCCTAAAAATCCATTGGCTTTAGCTTCTTCAATAGCATGTTCGAGAATATCTACTATCCAAGCATATTCACCGCGGATGTAGATATAAGTATCATGGCTGCCTAATGCGAAGCTCGAAACAATTAAACCCTCGATCAATAAGTGAGGGATAAATTCCATAAGATAACGGTCTTTAAAAGTACCCGGTTCACTTTCATCTGCATTACATACCAGGTGACGGGGCACACCTTCCGGTTTGGCGATAAAACTCCATTTCATACCCGCCGGGAAACCTGCGCCACCACGGCCTCTGAGTCCACTTTTCTTCACTTCTTCTACAATAGTTTCGGGGCTCATTTGCTTCAATGCTTTCTCCACACTTCTGTAACCACCTTCACGGCGATACGTTTCGAAATAACGAATCCCTTCTACATGTGCTTTATCTAATAATAATTTTACTCCCATATTAATTATTTAAGGCAGCTGTTTTTCTACATTCATCTATAATAGCATCTACTTTTTCTTTGGTAAGATGCTCACGATAAGTTTTACCCATTTGCATCATGGGAGCATAACCACAAGCACCCAAGCATTCTACCGTTTTCAACGTAAATAAACCATCTGCTGTAGTTTCTCCGGGTTTAATATTTAACTTCTCTCCGATATAAGCGATAATGTCGTCACTACCATTGATCATGCAGGGCCCTGTTTGGCAAACTTCGAACATATATTTTCCTACCGGCTTCAAATTATACATGCTGTAGAATGTAGCTACTTCATACACTTCAATAGGTTGTATCTGCAATAATTCGGCAACGTAATCCAATGTTTCGGAACTTAACCAACCACCAAAACTATTTTGCGCCAGGTGCAATACCGGTAGTAATGCACTTTTTTGTTTGCCTTCGGGATAATGACTTACGAGCCTGTTAAACTCCGCCATTTGTTCATTTGAAAATTGTACCATATAGTGCAATCCTAATTATTAATTCTTAATTATTAATTCTCCATTTATTTTATGCATCCAATTCCCCTGCAATTAAATTCAAACTACTCATGGTTACGATAGCATCACTCAACATCCCACCTTTGATCAATTCCGGATAAGCTTGATAATAAATAAAGCAAGGGCGGCGGAAATGCAGGCGGAAAGGCGTTCTTCCCCCATCACTGATCAAATAATAGCCTAATTCACCATTACCTCCTTCTACCGATTTATATACTTCTCCTTTGGGCATATCAACCTCACCCATTACAATTTTGAAATGCCAAATCAGGGCTTCCATTTTTGTATATACATCTTCTTTCTTTGGCAAATAATATTCAGGAACATCGGCATGATATACTTCTGCATCAGCCCCTGTAAACCCTTGAATTTTTTGATAGGCTTGCTCTATGATACGCAAACTCTGCCACATTTCCTGATTACGAACCAAGAAACGATCATAGTTATCACCTGTTTTACCTACAGGAATGTCGAATTCAAAATCTTCATAGCTACTATAAGGGCTATGTACACGAACATCGTAATCTACACCCGCAGCGCGAAGATTTGGTCCGGTAAAACCATAATTGAGTGCGCGTTCGGCACTAATGGCTCCACCGCCAATAGTACGCTCCATAAAAATACGGTTACGAGAAAACAGGTTTTCAAACTCTTTGAGCACTTTCGGATATTCTTTTAAGAATTTCTCGAGTTTCGTAAACGCTGTATTTGTGAAATTCCTTTCAAAGCCGCCAATACGCCCAATATTAGTAGTAAGGCGGGACCCACATACTTCTTCATATATTTCATAGATTAATTCGCGGTATTGCATTACATATAAGAACCCGGTATACGCACCTGTATCTACCCCTACGATTGAATTACAAATAAGATGATCAGAGATACGTGCCAATTCCATGATAATAACGCGCAGATAGTCTACCCGTTTTGGCGTTTCAACACCCAATAATTTTTCGCAGGTGAGGTGCCATCCCATATTATTAATTGGGCTGCTACAGTAATTCAATCGGTCGGTGATGGGAGTAATTTGATACAGTGGCCTACGTTCTGCCAACTTCTCAAATGCACGGTGGATATAGCCTACGGTTTGCTCCGTGCTTACCACGCGTTCTCCATCGAGCTCCATAATATTTTGAAATACGCCATGCGTAGCAGGGTGTGTAGGTCCTACATTGAGTGTAGTTGTTCGTCGCTCAATCGAGTTTTCCGGTAATGTTATATGTTGTTCCATCATCTTCCAAACATTTCATCATCTTTATCAATACGGGTTTGGTCTTCTAAAGGATATTCTTTTCGCAATGGGAAATAATCCATTTCATCTACGTTTAAAATCCTTTTTAAATTAGGATGACCCACAAAGTTGACCCCAAAGAAATCATAAGTTTCACGCTCCATCCAGTTAGCAGAAGCAAATAATTTGGTTGCGGTATATACATCGGGTGTTTCTACCGATGTAAATACTTTAAAACGAATACGTACATTTTCATGCAAATTATGCAAATGATATACTACGGCTAGTTCACGGCCTTTATCATCCGGGTAATTGACAGCACATAGATCTGTGAGAAATGTGAAACCCAGCGTAGCTTCATCATATAAAAACTGTAATACTTTTAGATTGTGTTCTTTAGGTGCTTCAAAAGAAAGCATACCATAATTCTCTTCGAAACCGAATACCTGATCTCCAAATTTCTCGGTTAATTTTTCTTGTACGTATTGATTTGTTAAACCCATATCTATTATTATTTGACTCCTTCGGAGTCAGTATCATGCTACTAACAATCTTTCCCCTATCACCTATTCCCTATTCCCTTTCTACTCTATCCCATAACTATTCAACAATGCCTTATACTGAACACTGTTTCTGCGACGAATGCTTTCTTGTCCTACCAATTCCTGTATTTTCATAAACCCATCTAAAATAGCTTCTGGGCGGGGAGGGCAGCCGGGCACATATACATCTACTGGAATCACCTGATCAATGCCCTGTAATACACTGTAGGTATCAAAAATACCACCGCTAGATGCACAAGCCCCTACCGCAATTACCCAGCGCGGCTCTGCCATTTGAAGATATACCTGTCTTAGTACAGGCCCCATTTTCTTGGCTATGGTACCCATTACCATAAGTAAATCGCACTGGCGTGGTGAAAACCCAACACGTTCTGAGCCGAAACGAGCCAGATCATAATGAGATCCCATCGTTGCCATAAATTCAATACCACAGCAAGAAGTTGCAAAAGGTAAAGGCCATAAGGAGTTTTTACGCGCTAAACCAACCACATCACTCAATTTTGTGGTAAAGAACCCTTCCCCCGAATACCCTTCTGGTGCTTCAACCGATGTAATAGCATCCGATGTTTTAGCAACTATAGGGTGAACATTAAATCGTACCGGACGTGACATAAAATCAATTAAAAATTATGAATTCAGAATTAATAGCTTTCTACTACTATTAACCCGGAAATATTTAGCTATGTTCAGTTATCAAGAATTAATTATTAATTCCTAATTCTTAATTCTTCTCTTAATCCTCCCACTTCAAGGCTCCTTTTTTAATGATATAAGTAAACCCGATCAAGAAAAAAGCAACAAACATCAATACTGCAAAAAAGCCATTCCACCCTAATTCCTTGAAATTCACGGCATAGGGATAGAAAAAAATCACTTCTACATCAAACAAAACAAATAATATAGCCACTAAAAAGTACTTAATAGCCATGGGTTGGCGCGCATTACCATGACTTTCGATACCGGAGGCAAAGTTTTCCAATTTATCGGCAGTTTTACGCTTAGGGCCAACTAAGGCTGAAAGCCCAATCATAGTAGCAACAAAACCTGCAGCAAAAATGAGTTGGACGCCGATGGGAAAGTAATTGTCAGCCGAACTGCTGGCACTAGCATCTAAAACAGAAACAGTTAACCAATCCATATCTTTCTTTGAGTACGCAAAAATAAGCTTGTGAGGGATATAAAAGAAAAACTCCTCGTATAGAGGAGTTTATTTTTTATTTATTTTTTGGGAGATGGGGTTCCGTTCCCTTTTCCGCCTCCCGCCGGCTGTTTAGCAGGGGGTTTGGAATAATAATCGATATTTTTCAGAATACTGTTTTTTTGCTCGGTAGCAAATTTATTCTCATCTGAAGTAGCATCCGGGAAAAGCGCGATCATTTTATCTGTTACCTCTACTGCTTTTTGGCAAGTAGCGAGGAATTGATCAACAACTTCTGTTTTAGTACCATCACTTTTCACTTTAAAATCAGGGCTTTTCTTCAGGTTGTTAAACTTATTTACGTAAAATACCAATGTGTAGTAGTTATTTCTGAAAACCGCCGTTTTATTTTTCTCAAGGTCCTTCTCTAAGATTGTATTCAAATATGCTAAGTGTTCTATTGCTGTGCCCTTTGTACTATCCGGATCTAATGCAATAGCTGCTCTTCTAAAGAAATTAGCAGGCTGGGGCTTATCAGGATAAGCATTCAAATAATTACGTGCAAACTCTAGTCCGATAGCATATTCTTTAGCATTCATCGCGGCATTGGTAAGTGAATAATGATCGGCTTCGGATAATGCTCCTTTCAATTCCAACTTACGTTTCATCCATTTTAGCTGCTCAGGATAAATTTTTGCTTTCCCGAAAATAGCAGCAGCCTGATCCATAAAATCTATTTGATTTTTCTTAACGGTATCAAGTACTAGTGCTTTCTCTACATAACCTGAAGCTACGGCTTCATTTCCCGGAAATTTAGCAACAATTTTTAAAGCCAACTCATAATCGGGTAGTCTCAATTTTTCTGTTGGGGTATTGTCGATATAATCCTGAATATATTTTTTTGCTGATACGGAGTCGCCTAAGCGGTCGTAATCGTAAGCATAGATCAAACCCAATCCCGGTAAGGCTTTTATACCAACTGTATTATCTAATTCCTTGAGCTTATCCAATGATTCCTGATAACGGCCTGCACGGAATAAATACTCTGCCAAATACAAATCGTTTTTAGGATCTTTTTCTGCATTGGCGATATATTTATCTAAATATTCTTTAGCCTTATTTACATCGCGGTTAGCATAGTAATCGAACAAACTATAATACACTTGCGGAAAAGTAGGGTCGGCCTGAATAGCTTTATCAAAATATTGATCAAAGATTTCTTTATTATTTTGGCTTAGATAAATTTTGCCGATGCGATAATAAGCTAATGCATTCTTAGGATCTTTTGCAATTGCTTCTTCGTAAGCTTTTACAGCCTCGCCACCGTTTTCACCACCTAATTTCAGGTAGTTAATACCCATATTAATAAAGATATCCGGGATATTAGGATCGGTATTCGCAGGGTCATAAGCCTTAGCCAATTTTAGTTTTTCGATGGCGTATACAGGATCACCCACTTTACTACCCCCATCTGCATTAGCCCTGCCAATAGCATTTATAATAAGCGGACTAACCTTTCCTTTGTTCTTACCTTTTGTTTCGGTAGTAGCGGTAATAGCTTGCTCAAATTTTTGCTTGGCGCTATTCAAATCACCCCCCTCTAACACTTCGATATGACCCATACCAACTACTAACAAAGGGTCGCTTCCAATATCTTGCAAACCCTTTTGATACAAGGCTTTAGCAGCAGCAATTTTTTGAGCAGCGGGTGTTACACCATCTCCGGCAAGAATGGCTTGCCCAAGCCAATAAATACTTTGCGGATCTTTGGGGTTGGCATCATAACTCTTTTGAAAGAGCGCCCTCGCCGTTTTATTTTTCTCGTAATTCAACAACTTTACGCCTTCGGCAATCTGTGCCGATGCCATCATTCCGGATACTAAAGCTGCAAACATCAAAGCAACAATCTTCTTCATGTTTCTTTTTTTATAGTTGGTTTGTTATTCCTTTTTTATACTACTGTTTCTTTTCTGAAAAGCCATTTTAGCAGGTGCTAAAAAAGCTCTTCTAAAAATGAGTTGACCGCGTTCCAAACTCATGAAATTCATGAACCCGGTTCCTAGGCCAGCCGCATTTTCTTTCAATATATAATACAATGGCCGTGCCAAGGGATATTCTCCATATGTAATGGTAGCTTGCGAAGGCTTAGCAAAAAGCCCTTTTTCTAAACAAGCCGTACATTCTACCCGAGCCAATCTTATTTTTTTAAGATAAGCCCGCTGTACAGGGTCGTAGGAATCGCCAATCCAGCTTAGTCCTACAAAACCAATTACATCTGCTCTTTTCGATACCAAATCAATGACCTCACTACTATTATTAACCGCAGCTACATTCGCCCCAAATACCGCCCCTTTCAGCACACTATCCTGTAAAAACCGAACTGTACTGGTAGCCGATTTTCCATCCATTACTGCAATGATATTATTTTTCCCACCCAGTATATCTTTCAGCTTTTCTATCGTAAAAATGCTGTCTTTCGCTTCATTATTTACTATCACTGCCACCGCATCATAAGCCAGAATTCCATATTGGGGCTTGTAAGATAATACGGATTTGTAAGATTCTGCTTCTTTTTCAGTTAATCCTTTGGCAACGATGATCATTCTGGTACTATCGTTCTGTAAATCTCTGAAGCAGGCAGCTTCCGATTTATAACTAACCTGAATATTTGCCTTTGGGAAAGATGCCTTGTGCACCCTTATTTGCTCTTCTATTACGGGTTTAAAACTCTCATCAACCGAAATATTAATACTGCCCGTTTCAGGGGTATCTCTTGTATCGTTTTTTTTACCAGCATCACCACAAGCAACTGCTGCGGCGAATACAAAAAACAATAACATTTCTCTCACACAAAAACCCGTTCTCATTAGTAATCTTGTTTTATCCCTCGGTATAAACGAAAAGCACCATACAACAAACAGATCCCACCAAAACCATATTTATAGAGCGGCTCCTCTGTAAATACTAAATTCAACCCTAGCCTATCCACTGTCATTACACCAATACCAACTAACACAAAAAGTATAGCCATCGTAATATCATATACTTTCCTGAAGTTGGTATATCCTTTTCTACTTTGTTCTCTATACTTGTTCTCCATAATTTCAAGATGGGCAATTTAGTAAATATTTTTACTGTGATGCATCAATTTTTAAATTCCATAAGACCAATCTTTCAAAACTAATTGTTGTTAGTGTAATCCTTCGCGCAGAACAGTATCTTTGTAGCATGAAGATTTTGATGGTGTGTTTGGGTAATATTTGTAGAAGTCCGCTTGCTGAGGGGGTTTTGCAAACGTTGGCGAAAACAAGGGGGTTGAATTGGGAGGTAGCCAGTGCAGGTACTGCCGGATACCATGTGGGAGAGCCCCCGCACAAATTATCTCAAAAAGTAGCCAAGCTAAACGGAATTGATATCAGCGAACAGCGTTGCCGGAAATTTAGCAGCAGCGATTTTACTTATTATGATCAGATTTTGGTGATGGATCAACAAAATTTAGCAGATGTATTGGCCCTAGCACCCAATCCTGATGCTGCTTCCAAAGTATCTTTACTTTTAGATACGCTTTACCCGGGAGAAAATAGAGAAGTGCCCGACCCATGGTATGGAGAAGAAGATGGATATCATGAAGTTTTTGCATTAATAACCCGAGCATGTGAAGCATTTATTAAAAGTCAATGGTCATTGGTCAGTAGTATGTAGGAAAAACATTTTTACTTATTAACTTCTGACCACTGACTAATGACTAATGACCACTGACTAATGACCAAAATAATGACCAAACCCAGTTTACCCCAAGGAACCCGCGATTTTTCAGCTGCCGTTGTACAGAAGCGTAATTATATATTTCAAACGATTCGTAGTGTATTTGAATTACATGGTTTTCAGCCATTGGAAACACCTGCCATGGAAAACCTGCAAACATTAATGGGAAAATATGGCGAAGAAGGGGATACATTAATTTTTAAAATACTCAACAACGGCCTGGATAATCCTGCCAAAAAAGAAACGATCACTGAGGCTTTTGAAAAAATATTAGCAGGTAAAAATAGTGCTGCTCTCACAGAGCGAGCCCTGCGTTATGATCTTACCATTCCTTTTGCACGTTATGTAGCAATGAATCATCAACAACTGTCTATGCCCTTTAAACGCTATCAGATGCAGCCGGTTTGGCGAGCAGATAGGCCGCAGAAAGGCCGCTATCGCGAGTTTTATCAATGCGATGCCGATGTTGTGGGTAGCAATAGCTTATGGAATGAAGTAGAATTAGCGGGTATTTATGCAGCCGTTTTTGCTGCTTTACAATTGCCTGTAGAAATCAGAATTAATAATAGAAAAATATTAGCCGCTTTGGCAGAAATATGCGGCGGAGCCGATCAACTGGTGAATATTACTACGGCTATTGATAAGCTTGATAAAATAGGGATTGAAAAAGTGAAGGAAGAATTGGCAGCAAGAGGATTAGAAAAAGAACAAGTACATATTATTGAAAAATATTTATTGATCGAAGGAACAAATGAAGAAAAATTAAGCAGTTTAGTAACCTTACTGGGTAACCATGAAATTGGAAATGAGGGTATTAATGAAATCAAATATATTCTCTATCATTCATCATTCATAAAGCATCATTCCTCACTAATGGTTGACCTTACGCTCGCACGCGGGCTCAACTACTACACCGGTACTATTTTCGAAATAAAAGCTATTGGGGTACAAATGGGAAGTATTGGCGGGGGTGGCCGCTATAACGATCTTACCGGTTTATTTGGGGTACCGAATATACCCGGAGTGGGCATCAGTTTTGGCGTAGATAGAATCTATGATGTATTGGAAGATTTAGCCCTTTTCCCTGATAGTTTAGTGGCTGGTCCAAAATATTTATTTTTTAATATGGGCGATGCGGAAGCATTGCAAGCCTATCGTTGCGTACAACAGCTACGAACTAAAAATATTGCTGCCGAATTATACCCCGATAACCTTAAGCTCGATAAACAGTTTAAATACGCCGAGAAAAAAGGCATCCCTTATATAGTAATCATTGGCAGTAAAGAATTAGCCGATGGCACTTGTATCATTAAAAATTTAGCAAGCGGTGAACAGCAAACAGTTAAGCAAATAGATTTATTATAGTCGGTGTATGAAAAAAGTATTTTACATAATACTATTATTTATTTCTGCTCAAGCCTCATCTCAGCAAAAAACAGCTGCAGATTTTGGTTATAGATATTTTAAAACAAGTTTTCAAAATGATACTGTTGAGATACTAATAAAATCAAAAAAAGGTGATGAAAATAAAAGAAAGCCACTATTCCTTTTTTGTCAAGGTAGTTTACCCATACCACTGATTATATACGATGAAGAAGGCGGTAATAGGGTATTCCCATTTGATATAGATAGTTTATGTGAAGATTTTCATTTGGCAATCATTGGTAAGCCATCGATTCCAGTTATTGCTCATATCAAGGAGCTTAATAGTGATATGACTTTTTTTGATCCGATAACCAAGAAATTCCCGAATAACTACTCCAAGAAAAACTATTTAAACTTTTATGTAGCTAGAAATATAACTGCTATTAAATTTTTACAAAAC
>CABHOW010000105.1 GCA_902168225.1 uncultured Flavihumibacter sp.
GTATTTACCTGGATTGATACTATTTTTTTACCGGAGGACCGACCATTTATGTACAAATGGTGTAACATGTTGGTAAGTTCAACACTGATCATGGGTAATATTTGCGGACTGCGGTTTTACCGGGAACACGCGATCATTGAAAAGAAACACCGGCAGTTACAAACAGCACACCTGGAAGCAGAGTTAAAGTTATTACGCGACCAGGTGAACCCCCACTTTCTTTTTAATGTTATCAATAGCATACACGTGCTTATGCATAAAGATGTTCAGCAGGCTTCATCAGTATTGATGAAATTCTCCGATATGCTTCGGCATCATTTGTACGACAGCACTAAAGAATATATTCTGTTGAAAGAAGAGATTGCTTACCTGCAGAACTATGTAAATGTGGAAAGAGTAAGATGGGGTAATGATGTACGGGTGGAATGCAACTGGATAGAAGTACCTGAATATTTTCGTATTGCCCCTTTTATATTGTCGCCCTTTGTAGAAAATGCTTTTAAACATGTATCACGCGATCACCCAAACGGCAACTACGTAAAAATTGGCATGAACCTGCAAGGCACAAAACTGAATTTTACAGTTGAAAATACCTGCGATACGTTAGACAGTATTACCAGTAACAACAATGCAGGCGGTATTGGACTGGAAAATGTAAAGAAACGATTATCGCTTTTGTATAATGAACAACATCAACTGGAAATAGGACGAACCGGTAATTTATTTCTGGTAAATTTATCATTACACGTTCAGGAGTATGAGTAAAATGAAATGTATTATAGTAGATGATGAGTCGCTGGCGCGTGAAGGTATTGAACAGTATGTTAGGGAAATTGAATTTCTGGAATTAGCCGGCAGCTATAAAAATGCATTGGCCGCACAGAATGCGCTACAGCAAGAGCATATAGACCTTATGTTCCTGGACATCAATATGCCCAAAATGACCGGGTTGTCGTTTTTGGAAACACTCAGCAAACCACCGATCACGATTATTACAACAGCTTACCCCGACTATGCGCTGGAAGGGTTCAGGCTTCATGTGCTTGATTATTTGCTAAAACCCATTCCGCTTGAAAGATTTATTAAAGCGGTTAATAAAGCACATGACTATTACCGATTGTTGCAAAAATCGTCTGTTCAAAACCAGCAGCCCCCACTCGATTATATTTTTCTGAAGCATAGTAATTTGTATGAGAAGGTAATGCTGGCCGATATAGTTTGTGTTGAAGCCATGCAAAATTATGTACTCATTCATACTGTGTTAAAAAAGATCATTGTACATCTTACCTTCAAATCGGTTGAAGAAAGCCTGCCACCTGGTGAGTTTTTTCGTGTACACAAATCCTTTCTGATCAGTGTGGCCCATATAAAGGCCATTGAGGGGAATACGGTGCTTATTCATAATAAGCAAATACCTATTAGTCGCAGTCAGCGGGAAGATTTGATGCAACAGGTGGTGAACCGGGCATTGTTGACGAAGGAGGGGAAGAGGTAATACATACATAGGTTTACCTGATATCCATTCGCGATACGGCTACTCAACTATACGTTCAGTTTAAATTAAAATTTGTTTTTAAACCATCTTGTGGAAATCTTGTGGAACTTCAACAACAAATAAACGGTTGATTTGTATCTTTTTATGAATACCTAATCGGCATTTTCTTCATTATTTCTGTGGAATTCCTGTGGAATTTGTGGAGATTCTAATTCACCTGTTTTTTTCATCTCTTCTAATCCTATTTCAATTGCTCTCTGCAAAAGCTTTCCACCTGTAACTACTTTTTTGCCAATAAAATACTCTCTCCCTGAACCAACTCCTGAAAACTCCAGATAACCTGCATTAGGGTCAGAAAGTTTATAGATTATAAATTTAACCTGTTCCCGGCTTAATTGTCCTTCAAATAATTCTACAAACTTTCCCATCCTTGCAGTTTTCCACACAGACAAATATTGGTTAATTTTCATCATTACATATCCATCGTCAATGGGAATATTTTTTGCATAGTCAGCTTCTTTATTTGTAAAGGAATAATAAGATTTAGAAAGACAAACCTTTTGGTTGGATGTTTTCCCATATTTCTCCAATAATCCTTCAGCAATAAGTTTATCGACTGTCGTTTTATCCAACTCTGACTTATCTCTCCCTTCCCTAATTGCTTCCAATGTCAATATCTCTTTAACGCTAAGCTTATCTTTTTCCTTTCTGTCTTTTTGTACTTGTTTAATAAATAAGGCAAACGCTTTATCTTTTACGATTGTTGACAAACGTAATTCTACCTGAAAATCATCAGAGTTAGTATAGTCCGGGATACCTTTAGCTTCAGCTATTGACTGGTAAAATATTTTATCTACTCCCTGGCCAGATCGTTCAACAATACCAGTTTTTGCCAATACTTCTGCAAGCAGCCGATTCCTTGGTGTACTGCTAACAGTTAGTAAATTTTTTAAAGTCACACCGATAGGGAAACCACCAGGGCTAATAATATTCATTGCCTGAGGAAATAACTTTATTACAACCTCACTTGAACGCCTATAATCGCGGTGGGCCACTGCATTATTTACAGCCTCCCTTATAACTTCCTGATTAAAGTATGGAATATCAAAAATATATGGTCCTTGTTGAACAGGCACCTTGCCATTTGTTAAATTAATATTTTCCCAAAGCCTTTCTATTGCAAGAAAATAAGGCTGGTAGTATTGTTTACGATCATCAAAAGTAATTTGGCCTATATCCTTTCTATATTCCAAAAAAATTGCAGCTTGAGGCAAATGTCGCCTTATGACCTCTTCCTTGCCTATTAAGACAAGTGCCGCATAAGTCAATTTCCCATCTCGAAATAAATGAAGATCGGAAAGACATTGCTCATTAGTTTGTGTTAGGAAAATAGAGTTTTTTTGCTTTTCCGCATATGCTTCTTTCATTTTCAAAATAGCAACTTCATCTAAATCGGATATAAATAGTCCTTCACAAATTTTTTCCGAAAAATCAGGTTCTTGCTCCTGAATAATTTTTAAATACTGCTCGTCTGACATTGGTAGTAATTCTTCACCCACACGCATTAGAGGTACATCTTCAAACTTGTATATTCGGCCAGCAGGTCTTGCAGGGATTTTAATGACTAAAACCCTCTTTTCTCCTTCATACAATTCGTAAACCTCTACACGAATTTGTTTTTCCCTATAAATATCCTGCTCCAATTTACCTATAGCTTCAAAACACTGATTAGTACCCACTATTGAATGCGGAAATCGATCATGAACACCAAATACAAGAAAACCACCACCTTCATTAGCAAAAGCTACTACATAGCCAACAATACATTTCCGACGATCTTTCGGATCTGTTTTTCCACCGCCATTAAAACTATAAGTACCATTT